>CAZAVR010000093.1:0-11498 GCA_964488435.1 uncultured Cytophagales bacterium
TAAGCGCCCGGTTCCTGATCGTCTTTTTTCTCCAGTCGGTGTCGTAGCGGTTGAGGCCGTCGGCTCCCAGGGTTTTATAGTCATTGATCAGGCTTTCGGAGTATTGGGGCGCCAGGTCGGAATTTGCCCGGGCAACGTTTATGGCCTCCATGTACTCTATTGCCGATAAGGGCTCGGGGATCTCAGTAGGACTGTTGAAACCGGCAAAGCCATTGTAGGAGATCTTAAGGGATTCTTTACCCGCTCTTTTGGTTGTGATCAGGATGACGCCGTTCGAGGCCCTGGAACCGTATATCGAAGCCGATGCAGCATCTTTGAGGACCGAGATAGACTCGATGCTGGTCATGTCGATGTTGTTCATATCGCCTTCCACACCGTCGATCAGGATCAGCGGATTAGATGTCGAATTGATGGAGCCCGTACCCCGTATCCTGATGGTCGCCCCGTCGGCTCCGGGGCGTCCTGATGTCTGGGTTACCGAAACTCCCGGGATCAATCCTTGTAATGCGTTGGAAGTGTTGGTGGCATTCCGCCTGATCAGGTCTTCTCCTTTTACATTGTGGACCGCACCCGTCAGGTTTACTTTTTTCTGGGTACCATACCCTACTACGACCAGTTCTTCGAGCGCTTTGGTATCGCTTTGCATCGAAATACTGAGCGTCGACCGGGTGCCGACCTTTATTTCCTGCGTAATATAGCCGACGAACGAGAAGACGAGGGTAGCATTGTCGTCGGGGATTTCAAGCAGGAATTTCCCGCTTATATCGGTTGTCGAGCCTCGTTGTGTCCTTTTTACCAGTATGCTGACCCCGATCAGCGGATCGCCTTTTTCATCGACTACGGTGCCGTTAACCTCTCTGTCCGCCGGCTCCTGAATGAACGAAGACCGGCTTTCGGGCAATGTGCCGGAGGGATTATCCCGCGGCCTGACGACTATCGGTCCTTCCAGCACGTCATAAGTGAGCGGCTGGTTTCGAAACGTTTCTTCAAGGATCTGCTCCAATGTGCCGTTGCTGATGTCGATGGTTACGGGCTTCGCTTTTTTCAGCAGCTCATTATTGTAGATAAACTGGTAGCCGGTCCTCTTTTTTAGCGTTTTAAGTACCTTTTCCATCTGTACATCGCGCAGGTGTAAAGAGAGCTTTTGCGAAAGAGCCCTTGCATTTAACTGGAAGCTGGCCAGCAAAATGAGCAGCATACCTATTTTTTTTAAAATCATACGGAGTTTACGGTTTAGGTTGAAATAAGGAAAGCTGCATTGCATATTGTTTGAAATAGGATTGTTTCAGGGGAGACTTCGGGGCCGGGCTTCGCCTGCACCCGTCACTCTTATTTTGTTATCGGTTATTTCGAACTTTACCCCTCCCGACAATTCGAGCATCTTAAGCACATTCGACAGGGACTGGTTCCTGGAAATAGAGGCCGTGAAATGTTTGGAAGGTATGGGAGCAGAATCGTCAGTTTCGAAACCGTACCATCTTTGAAGTTGTTTCAGTACCTGGCCGAGCGGCTGCTCTTCAAATTGGAAGTACCCGTTTTTCCAGGCGATGGCTTCGTCGGTATCTGCTTCCCGGACCTGGATGCCATCTGGCGCTACGACGGCCTGCTGCCCCGGTGACAGGATTTCTGACCGCGCTCCGGCCGATACTTTTACCGACCCTTCTATGAGGGTTGTTTTAAGTTCTGGTTCGTCGTTGTAGCCGTTTACGTTAAACTGCGTTCCCAATACCTGTACTGTAGCGCCCGCGGACTGCACGTTGAAGGTCTTTTTGGTACCTGGCTGCCCGGAACGGTAAGAGGCGGCTACATCGAAGAAAGCCTCTCCTTCCAGCGAAACGAGCCTGTCGCGATCCGGGAAATAGACAGGATAAGTAAGTGACGAAGCGGCATTCAGCGAAACCTGTGTGCCGTCCGGCAATTGCAGGCCGAATTGCCCGCCTACAGGAGTAAAGAGCGTATGGGAAAGCCCCTGTGTATTGCCGGGCTTACCTGATAAATGATAGTGCAGCACCCCGTCTCTTTTCTCGATCGACAGGTTGTTTGCCCGGTAGATGGTCCCGTCAGCAAAGTCTTCCAGAGCAAGGCTGGTTTTGCCGTCCACGATTAAAACTGCTTTATCGCTTCCCGGGGCGAAATCCCGTCCGGCAGTTTCCAGGACCATGTCTGCGCTCTTGTTATTATACGTAAGCAAGGTCTTCCACGTGCCGAAAAAAAGGAGCACCGCCGCCGCATACCACCAGTATTTGCGGAAACTGACCTTGAGGGGCTGATGCTGCGGAGTTATTTTCTCCGATATCTTTTCCCATGCCTGTTCTGAGTCGATCCCGCTGAAAAAGTCAAAGGCGCTTTCAAGCGTCCCAGGCGTTTTCAGCCGGTTGACAAAATCTGCTTTTTCACCGGGATCCAGAGTGTCCTGGATGTATTTTGCCAGTAATTGTGAAATTCTATCGCGATGATGCTGCATCCTTTGTGTCGTTTTGTGTCAGACACCTAAGGCGCGCGATCGGGTGAAAAGAATAAAAAAAATCTGTAGGAGGGAATCGTGGTTTTTAAAAGAAAAACAGTACAAACGCCAGGATTTCAGGAGATAGTTTTTTCCTGAGGAGCTGTGCCGCACGTTGTTTCTGGGTTTTGACCGAGTTTACGGAAATACCCAGCTCGGCAGCGATTTCATCATTTTTCTTACCCTGCAGATAGCTCATTCTCGTGATTGTCCTGCACACGGGCGGAAGCTTATCGATTGCATTGAAAATCAGCGCCATCGTTTCCGCTTCCAGCAGTATTTCCAGGGCGTCTTTTTCATGGATCATCCCGGTTCCGGAATTATTCTGCTGGTATTTTTCCGAAACGGACCGGTGTCTCAGTACATTGAAGCATGAATGCTTTACCGAGGTGTAAATGTAGCTTTTGACGGCCTGGAGATCGTCAGAAACTTCATTCCGCTGGTTCCAGTATTTAATGAAAGCATCCTGGACGATGTCTTCTGCTTCAGACCTTGAATCCAGAATTTTGAACGCAAAGTAGGTGAGGGCGTGATAGCTCTCCTTAAAAACCGACTTTATGGTTTCCTCGCTTGCATTCATTTGTTAGGTAAGCAGTTCATATTGTAAATTTACCGGAAATGCCAGTAAAAAAACTCCGCCTTCCCCTAATAATCTTATGCCCGGTATATTTAAACGTACTGTATATTTTTGGGTGTTTTTCTTGACTTTTTTGTCTTCCTCATTTGCCGGTGCACGGGTGATTTCCCTGGAAAAAGGGCTTTACGACGAATCGACCCGGCCCTTTGCAAGAATATGGATAGACAAAAAGCAGGATATGACCTATGAAACTGCGATCGACAAACTTAAGAACAACGAATTCAGGCCGCTCGACAGTCTCGACCTGCCGGGTGCATTCAGGCGCGGAGCGTACGTATACTGGATCGCCATTATCGCGAAGAACCCTAATCCCGAGCCTTTTCCGTTACTGCTATGGGGGATACGCCTCAGCGAGGATTCGACCTGGCACCTGAGGGGCAACCGCCCGCCGGAAGTTAAAAAAATCAGCCGGTTCGGCGAGGAGGAGCCGTATGGGATCCTTCCATATGCGCTCCGATGGGGCTGGATTTATCCTATTCAGCCGCAGGCGACCGATACGATTCTGATCAGATATTACAATTTCAAACCGCTTGCCGATTTCCTGCCACGCGCCAGCGACGCTGCTTTTTATTCCGGCAAGTACCTGGTAGACAGACTTCAGGAAAACTGGATCTTTATTTTTGGTGTTGGGGCTTTGTTCAGTGTATTTGTCTTTGCGATTTCCATATGGCTCTATACCCGGCAAAAGGCCTTCTTCTGGTATGCCGCATTCTGTTTTTCACTGCTTATTGCGTGTCTCTGGAATTTTGATTCCGCTTTGCCTCCGTTGTATTTTATCTCGAACCATGTTGAATGGGCCTATACCAAAATGTACGTCCATACCTTTTTTCCCGGGATATGCCACTCGCTGTTCCTGTACTATTTTTTTAAGGATCAGTCGGTCCTGCTGCAAAAACTGGTCAAGGTTTTTCTTTTTGCGTGCGCATTGGCGGCAGTGGCGGAAACTGTCTTACTACTTGCCGAACAATTGCAGTGGAGCTGGGTTTTCTATTGGTGGTTCAGGAACCTGATCGTGGTATACGGACTGGTGGCGCTTTATTTTATACGCAAGATACCCGGCAAGCAGGCCAAATGGGTAATGATCGGGGCAGCGGCTATTTACGTATTGGATGTGCTCTCCCATATTTCCAGCCAATACACCAGCCATATAACCATGTTCGGTATGATGGTCGACATTTTCTGCTTTACGGCGGCTACCGCTTCGCGCTTTAACCAGATGCAAGGCGAAAAACTCCGGCTTGTCATGGAGCAGCAGGCATACGAAATGGAGCAGAAAAGAGAAATGGAAAGGATGAAGGACAGAATTTCCCAGGATTTGCGGAATGAAATTGCCGCCGATCTGCACGACGACGTGGGCGCTACCCTCAGCAGCATTTCTTTCCTGGGCGAGATGGCCAGTATGAAACTGAAAAGGAAACAGGAAGGGCTTCCGCAGATACTCGATAAGATCGTGCGCGAATCGAATGAAATGATCCAGACCATGAGGGGAATGATTTGGGTGATACAACCCCTGAATGACGGCTCTGCAGATTTTTTTGATAAGGTAAGATTGTTTGCCGACGGTGTATTGAGCAGCCGCCATGTAAAATTGGACTTCCGGGCAGACTTAACAGAGCCGCGGAAGCTGAGCCTGGACTTGCAACGCAACCTTTTCCTGGTATTCAAAGAGTTGGTGATCAATATCGCGAAACATGCCGGTGCAACCGAGGTCGCTATTGAGATCATACAAAGGCACGACCGGCTTGCCGTTACGG
Organism: uncultured Cytophagales bacterium; assembly: GCA_964488435.1. Taxonomy (GTDB): domain Bacteria; phylum Bacteroidota; class Bacteroidia; order Cytophagales; family Spirosomataceae; genus JBEBSO01. Next base: position 4,895 of record CAZAVR010000093.1, read on the forward strand.
TCCGGGATAACGGAAGGGGTTTTGACATGACAGCAAATGGCGAAGGAAACGGGCTAAAGAATATTGAGAGCAGGACAAATTACCTCGGTGCGGATTTTGAACTGATTACGCGCCCCGGCCTGGGAACGGAGGTAAGAATAACAGTACCCATAGCATGAATTCGCTATTGACGCTGTGCTTTTTTTCGGGGATTTTTGAAGAACGGAGACACCTTTTGAAAGGTAATTCCTGAGCGCGGAACTTAAAGGCAACTTTACAATACGAAAATGATAAGCGTAGCGGTTTTTGATGATAACAGGCTCATTGCAGACAATATGAAGCTGCTCTTTGAAGGGAATGACGACTTCGAACTGGCCGGCGTGTTCTCCGACGCCCGGAATGTGCTCAGAAAAGTGGCTGCGGCTCGTCCCGATGTGATCATAATGGATATCAGGATGCCGGAAGTTTCTGGAATAGACGCGGTTAAAATGATCAAAGAAAAGTACCCGTCGGTGCAGGTACTGATGCATACCATTTTCGAGGACGAGGATAAAGTCTTTGCCGCAATCTGCGCCGGGGCTTCGGGATATATATTGAAGGGTTCGGCGCCGGAAAATATCCTCGAGGCTATTGCCGAAGTTTATACCGGCGGGTCGCCTATGACGCCCAGCATTGCCCGCAAGGTCCTTTCATTTTTCCATGCCCGCCATCAGCCCGAGCCCGGGTTTTACGATCTTTCCAAACGGGAAAAGGATATACTGAAATGCCTGGTCGACGGCCAGAGCTATAAAATGATTGCCGAAACCTGCAGCATCAGCATCAATACCGTAAATTCCCATATCCGCAAAATATACGAGAAGCTGCATGTAAATTCATCATCTGAAGCAGTAGCACTCGCGATCAGGAAAAGGATCATAGATAGCTAATTGACTGCTTCTAATACGCCATCAGATTGTCGGCCTCAATTTCAGCTATGTCTCCTTTTTGGCGGAGAATCGCGATACCGGCTGCTTTGGCGATATTGGCGACACCAATCGGGATACTGGCACCGGCAATACCCAGGTAAAACCTGTGGCCGGCATAATGCGGGAATAGTTTTCTGAAGTTCCCGGCCTTTTGGGTTTTCAGCTTTTCTATGTCATTCGGGTGCACTTTATGTTTTACCTCGATCAGGCCAACTGCATCGCCGTTGTAAAGTACGATGTCAAATTCGTCCTGTATTTTTTTATTTGTGCTGTGCAGGTTGAGGGCTATGGAGTCAAACCTGATGTCTCCCAATTTCGGATTATCCTTCAGCGCGTAATAGAAAAATTCTTCTGCTACGTGACCGAGATTGACACCAATATTACTCAATGTTTTTACGGTTTCCTTTAATTGAAGGTCTGTTTCGGCCAGTTGCGCATCAGTTTTGGCTTGTTGCGCGTCAGTCTTTGCCTGCGCAAGACGCAGCTCCCTGATCGACTCCAGTATTTTGTCGATAGATTCCATATCTTTTGTAAAGTATAAATGTTTTTGTGCCGTAAAGTTATGATAACAAACCGGCTCAACTATTAAGGTATAGAGAAATCCTCTCATTGAAATTTTCTATATACTAATTAAATGAGCACGGCAGGCAAATTCTTAATAAGCCTCTTGCCCGGATGTCGGCGGGTGGGAAGCTAAAAATCATGAATTTATGCGATTTACATACTGCTGCCCTTTTGAGAACTTTGGACCGTAATTCGTCGCAGTTCATGTAACCACCAAAACCGTCTTATATCTATGAAAAACATCTCCCTTCTTCTTGCGATGGCCTGCCTGATTGCAGCTTCGTCTTTTGCGCAGACTATCCGCAGGGTGGGTAATATACCCGGTTCGGCGGTAGGTGCTAATACCTATACAAACATCCCCGACGCCATAGCGGCCGCTGACGACGACGACATCATTTATATAGAACCGTCATCCGCTGCCTACCCGGGCTTTACTGTAGATAAAAAACTGCATTTCATAGGGAACGGTTACTTCCTGACCGAGAACTCCGATACGCCCCAGAACAAGGCTGCCAGCCGGATCAGCGGATTGGTAGAATATGTAGCCGGCAGCGATCATGGCAGCGCAAGGGGAGTCGAGTTTGATGCAGGAGTACAATTGATCAATACCTCGGGGATACTATTCAGGGGGAATCACATTAATAATATCCAACTAGGGTTGAATACCAGCGGCCACGTTATTATCGAAAATTTCCTGGATGGCGAGGTCAGGGGCGCGACCGATAACTCGGCCGGGCAGACCATTTTCCTTTCAAACAACATTATATTTGGCTCTGTACTCTATCTTAAAAACTCCGGCATAACCCAAAACACGATCAGCGGTGCAAACGGGTACTTTACTGTTTACCAGAATTCCGGGTGCCAGATCCGGAACAACATACTGGACGCGACAATAAACAGTATTGACCCGTTCCCCGATCTTCATTCCCTTAATGACGATTCGTCTATATCGTACAATCTGAAGTTAATAAATCCTTCAGTAGATTTTCCGGATCAGAATCTGGATGGGTCTGTTTATTCTCATCAAGGCTCAGGAACGTTTGCCGTGGAAAATCCCTGGGGGCATGCTCCCCGCCAGGACAAGGTTTTCATGTTAAAGGCTGGATCGCCTGCGGCCGGAACGGGGGCCGGCGGCGTCGACATCGGCGCATTCGGAAGCGCATCTCCCTATCGTCTTTCGGGTATACCGCGTATACCGGTAATCACATCCCTGACCTCTTCAAGCTCCGGAAGCCCGCTATCTCCGCTACAGGTTACGATTTCGGTCAAAAGCAACTAGGCAAGAGAAAATCCTCCACTTAACGCTACCATCAGCATGAGATATTTGCTAATTATTGCAATGTGCATTGTGGCTGCAGGAAAGGCCGGGTCACAGGCTGCTCCGGAGATAGCTCAGTTTGAATATTTCATAGACGAAGACCCTGGTTACGGCAATGGGACGCAGGTACAGGTATCGGATTTTACGGTAGCAGGCAGCGGCTTTCATCATGCTTTTCCCGTTACGGTCCCTTCCGGCCTGTCAAACGGGTTGCACCGCCTGTTTTTCAGGGCAAAGGACGAGAACGGTGACTGGTCACAGACAACCTTCCAGGTATTCTATAAGGACGAGCTTTTGTCTGATAACGGCTCCGAGATTGTTGCAATGGAGTATTTTATAGACAATGATCCGGGTACGGGCAATGGCACCGGCATCAACCTGGCGGCCGCTGCTTTCGTAGACGGCTTCCTGTTCGAAGTGCCGGCAAGTCACCTCCTTTCAGATGGCCCTCATACGCTTTTTGTCAGGTCAAAAAATTCGGCCGGTCAATGGAGTATCTTAAACCTGGTATCGTTCGATAAGGAACCTGATGCAGGACTGAGCCTCGGGCAAAGCGGGGATGTTGTCAACACGGCCATACCCGATAATATACTTTTCGACCTGGTGTCGTCTGAAAACAGGATCCTGGCTACGCTGAAGGGGAAAGGTCTTTCGAGCGCCACGGCGCAATTTTCAGGAAGCGTCGTCATAGACGGGATTATCAGGATAATTGACAATCAACCTATGCTGCAAAGGTTTTTTGAGCTTACTCCCGGCGGGACTGGCCCGGCCGCCGCAACCATTACGCTCTACCTAACTAAAGAGGAAATGGCTGCTTTCAATACAAAAAGTACGGTGAAACTGCCCGAAGCGCCTACAGATGACAAAAGCGCCCTCAGAGTCTGGCAATGGCATGGCAATAAGCCCGCTGTCGGTGATCCCGACGAAGTCATCGATCCCATCGATGCGGACATTGCCTGGGACGGCGTTCTCCAGGCATGGAGGATTACATTCGATGTTACGGCATTCTCAACTTTCTACGTCACTGCTGAAGGAAGTACCGCCTTACCGGTCCGGCTGGCTAATTTCAAAGCTCAGAAGCAGGAAAACGCCATACATCTTTCCTGGCAGACCACGACCGAAGCCAACAGCAATCGCTTTGACATCGAGCATGCCCGCGACGGTAAAAGCTGGATAAAAATAGGTGCCGTCGCTTCGGAAGGAGAGAGCGATGCGCTTCGCTCTTATCACTATATACACCGGGACCCGCCGGCTGGCCTTCATTACTATCGCCTGAAAATGGTGGATGTCGACGGTACGTTCGGCTTTTCTGAAATCGCTTCGGTAAACCTGCCAACAAGAAGCCGGGAAGTATCGCTCTATCCGAGCCCGGCTAGCGAAAAACTGACCATTTCAGCCGGTGGGCCGGTTGAAAGCTACGAGATCGTCAATGCCCTCGGCCAGGTGGTGGGTAAGGGAACGCTTACCGGCGGGCTTAACAGGCAGATTACGGTGAAGCATCTTCCGCCAGGAATTTATCATGTCCGGGTCCGGATGGAAGACGGTGGTTGGGTGGCGAGGAAAGTGGTAGTGGAGTAGGCTTTCTTGATTTTTTAAATGAACTAATATATGAAGACTTTCTTTCTATCGGTGGTAGCTTTCTTTTGGGCTTTTAGCGCCTGGGGGCAGATCGAATCTATTCAGTTTTCAGTATCGATGAAAGGGCCTGTTTACGATCCTGAAACTCATGAGTATAATCCGGACTATATTAGGCCAAAGAAGTATCGGCTTTCTTTAATAAATATAAATAGCGGGAAACGCCGGGATATTGTAAATACTCTTTCGATGGTAATTGCATCTAACAAGCCACAAACAGTAATCGACCGTTGGGAGGAGCAATTGGATCTATATAATTTATTATGTGAAACGGATGTACTTGAACTGGTTTCGCTAAATTCAAATTGGGTATACGATCCTTTGATAGACAGGGAGGAATTTGGAAGTATAATCGTTCCGTCTCCCGGGAAGTATCGTTTAAAATACCGGTACTACTATCTGAGAAACAGGAAAGTAGAAAGCGCCATAAAAACAATTGAAATTGAGCTCGTCGACAAACTGGTTGTATGCCTGGGAGAATCTTATATGGCAGGCGAAGGAAATCCCGATATTAAACTTAAATCTTATTGCGGACTGGATGCAGAATGTGAAAATACGCTAATTTCCAGATTTACCGAATGCAGCCCGGTGTTAAAGTTTTTACTAAATTCCTTTGATCCCGAATACTTTTTGAAAAAGTTCTCTTGTAATACTATTGGCCGGATAACCGGAGAAGACGTGACTAAAAATTATCCAACCTGGAGTGAAAAACATGCACATCGTTCAGAGAAGGCAGGGCCCGCTCTTGCCGCTAAATTGTTAAGCGTGTCAGCATATAACAAATCTGTTTTAGTGAGGTTTGTATCGTTTGCACGTTCGGGGGCTAAAATTGATTTAGGGTTAATCGGGCCGAATGTTGAATATCGTATAGATACAGTTAATAATCAGTTTCATCAATGGGACGAGATAAATAATAGTTGCAACAGCGAAGTTCTGGAAATAGAAAGGAAGATAATAGCCGGCAAAGAAATGGCTATCATCAAAACAAGCTTGGTAAAAGATCGATGGATTGGAATTGGACAAATTGAAGAGGCAAAAAGAAGCTTAAAAGGTCAGAAAATTGACGCTTTGATCGTGGGCATAGGAGGGAATGACGTTCAATTTCCAATGAATTTGGAAAATATGGTTCTGGAGGGCTTTTTTTTTACCGGGAATACAACCTCGAATGAAACCAAGTCAAGAGATAGGGTTTTTGCAAATACGATACGGCTAATTGAACAATTGCCTGGCAAATTTAAAGCTCTAAGCCAGGACCTTAATAAGCTGAATGTTTCTTCGGATAGGATATTTTTGATGGAATATCCGACCGCATTATTTGAAAAAATGGACTCCAATGGCAATGCGTATGATGGCTATGGGTGCGGTGTTTTTACAAATTGGGGATGGAAGTCCAGGAACTCGATAGATAGATATGATAGCGCTTTATTTCGCGATTTAGGTTCCAGGCTCAACGGAAGCATTAGCGTAGCATGTTCGGAATATGGCTGGAACTACATTGGTGGAATTCAGAAAGCGTTTGCGGGCCATGGATATTGCTCAGACGATTCCTATTATGTGTCTATGGAGGACTCGTGCAAAGAACAAGGTGATTTTCTCGGAACCGCTCACCCGAACGGAAAAGGACACAATGTGTATGCTCAAATCATTTCACGGCGTATCAAATCGAAGCTAGAGCAAGATTCACCGTTGGAGCAAAATCCATCAATACTTATTTTAAATCCTGCAGATAGTGGCAGAATGCCATAAAAAAACCTTGCCATACCGCTATACAGGTTTGTATTGCCCATGATGGCTTAGCGATTTTTCGGACCTCCGATATCACCGACCCTGATAAACGTCATCTGTGGTTATTTATGTCTGCGTTCCGGCAAGGCTACAGTGGGGTATTTGCTATACACACCCCTTACCACATACTTGATTCCTTCCAGAAGGAAAAGCACCACGAGCGTCACCAGCCCGATTACCTGCAGCGTTTCCCCGCTGAGGGCAGCAGTTTTGAAAACGGGCTGCAGCCAAGGTACATATACAATGGCATTCTGCAGGAGAACCGTCAGGATAACGGTCAGCCACATGCCGCGGTTGGCGAATATATCCGGCGCGAAGAGCGAATGATACACCGACCGTACGGAATGGGCGTTGGCAA
>CAZAVR010000094.1:0-11487 GCA_964488435.1 uncultured Cytophagales bacterium
TTCGTTAGACCAATATAACCGTGATGTGATAAGCCCACCTGTACCGTCTCCTTCGAAAATCTCTATGAAACGTGAAGCACCTGTACCGTATACTGCTGCTACATTGGATATTTTGACAAGATGTGCAAAACTTGTTGCCGTAAATTTGAACCATACGTCGTCGTCGTGGTAGCCCAGACTATTATATTGAGCTTCCTGGCTGCTAAGGCTGGCTCCATCTGTCGTGTTCCCTGTCAGGCTCTGGACGCAATTGTAGGCGGGATTGACCGGTAATTCAAAGGCGCCTGCGAACTCGTCGTTAGCTGGCGGAGCTGGTGGCGTGAGTAAGCAGATATTGAAATTGATACGCGCAGTTGTACCAGACGAATACACCCGTACATAATATTTTTTGCCGATCGTTAAATGGGTCTGAGTTCTTTCTGTTACGCTACTACCTTCTTCAGACCAATATAATTTTGTCTTGGGAACGGGAATATGTATTTCTTCACCCTCTATTGTAACAACTTCTATGCCTTCTTCAAAAATTTCGATGAAACGTGAAGTACCTGTCCCTACTACGATATTAAAGTTGGACAGCTTTACCAAATGCGACCAGTGGGTTGCTACAAATGAATACCAAACATCATCGTCATGATAGCCCAGATTATTGTAATGAGCGGCTTGGCCACTTTTTGTTGCATTCGCGGTGGTCCCCGTCGCCGAACTGCTACAGGTATACCCCGGATTCACGGTCAGAGCGATCGCCCCTGTATAGTCGTCATTGGAGGGAGCCTGTCCGAACCCGCGGAATCCTGTTAATGACAGGACAAGAAATGATAAAACAATAAATTTGTACTTCATATCAGGTTTGTTTACGATAAAAAAAGATAGATAAAACCAAGTGGATTTGGCTACCGTACAATTCTGAACTCCACTCTTCTGTTTTGTTGCCGTCCTGCTTCAGTATTGTTCCCCGCTACAGGGTCTGTCCGGCCATACCCTTTTGCTTTCAGGCGCGCGCCATTGTCGCCAATCTGATCCTGTAAATAATAGAGTACAGAATTTGCTCTGTTTTGAGAAAGCGTGAGGTTAGAGGCATCGTCTCCAACACTGTCCGTATGGCCGGCAATTTCTACCTTTACACTGGCGTTGGCTTTTAGGAAATTGGCAACGCGCTTGAGCTCGGCATATGACCGTCGCAACAGGATAGGACTTCCTGTGTCAAAGAAGATATTGTTCAGCGTCAGCTTTCCGCCTACATCTGTCGCCGAAACGATCGTGATGGGGTCCAGCGTGATCCGGCTGTTTGCCGTTGAGTTTCCTGAAAGATCTATTACATGGGAGCTGGCGATCTGATTCCCCGGCGTAAGCGCAGTAATACTGTACTCTCGTCCTTTGGGCAGGTACAGAGTGTAAGTCCCGGAAGCATCTGGTTTTACTTCCCCTATGCGCTCACCTTTTTCCAGGTCGTCTACTATGATTCTCACAAGATTGCTGATGGACTGCCCTGAAGATGTCAGCCTCCCGGTTATTGTTTACGATAAAAAAAGATAGATAAAACCAAGTGGATTTGGCTACCGTACAATTCTGAACTCCACTCTTCTGTTTTGTTGCCGTCCTGCTTCAGTATTGTTCCCCGCTACAGGGTCTGTCCGGCCATACCCTTTTGCTTTCAGGCGCGCGCCATTGTCGCCAATCTGATCCTGTAAATAATAGAGTACAGAATTTGCTCTGTTTTGAGAAAGCGTGAGGTTAGAGGCATCGTCTCCAACACTGTCCGTATGGCCGGCAATTTCTACCTTTACACTGGCGTTGGCTTTTAGGAAATTGGCAACGCGCTTGAGCTCGGCATATGACCGTCGCAACAGGATAGGACTTCCTGTGTCAAAGAAGATATTGTTCAGCGTCAGCTTTCCGCCTACATCTGTCGCCGAAACGATCGTGATGGGGTCCAGCGTGATCCGGCTGTTTGCCGTTGAGTTTCCTGAAAGATCTATTACATGGGAGCTGGCGATCTGATTCCCCGGCGTAAGCGCAGTAATACTGTACTCTCGTCCTTTGGGCAGGTACAGAGTGTAAGTCCCGGAAGCATCTGGTTTTACTTCCCCTATGCGCTCACCTTTTTCCAGGTCGTCTACTATGATTCTCACAAGATTGCTGATGGACTGCCCTGAAGATGTCAGCCTCCCGGTTATGCCAATCGTATTGGGAGAAGCCGTCAGGAGGTTTTTAGGATTATCTGAAGAAAGGACGCTTACTCCGCCTGCAGGTATTTCTTCTTTTTTTACCTCGCTGAAATTTCCCCAGAGAAGAAGCTCATACGTTCCTTCCGATCCGGGATTTTGATTGGCTATCGTTAATATCACGCTACTTTTAGCCGGGATCTTAACAGTCTGGTTTTGAAGCCGCCCTGTAGGATTGTCGGAAAAATGAGGGCGGAGCGTCTGTCCGTAAGCATCTTGTATTTCGATAGCAGCATTTTGGCTGGTCGAGCGATAGATAAACTCAAGGTTCCCCTGGTCTGCTGCGATAGAATATTTATGTACAGAAGAATTTTGTCTAAACTCGGAAGTCTGTTTTTGAAATTCACTTTTTACCATTTCGGGAGATTTGGTAAGATAGCCTATCACGCTCAATCTGTAATTTCCCCTCGTGTTATGCTCTTCCGGACTAACCCAGATTGTGTAGGCTCCCCTCATGTTGGCCTGGAGGTTCAGATACTGAATTCCGGTGGATTCCCTCTTGCCTCTGATTACCCGTCCGCCAGGGTCCGTGACTGTCAGACTGATGGGGATTCCTTCTGATTCCACGTTTATGTCAAAGTAGGTATCAAGATCGGGCTCAAAAGTATAAGCATGATTCCTGGGGGAGAACAGGTTTGATGACGCCCCACCGCCTCCTTCGGGATCGAACGCCGCCGCGGGGGAGGCCCAGATATCGGCAGGTATAGGTTGAATATCGCTTATCGTTCCTTCCACCTCATATCTGAAGGAGCCTATACTGCCCCGTGGAGCACCTATATAAAGAACATATCGGCCTTCTTCAAGCAGTGTGACTATCCTTTTACCTCCGCGTGTCACCTCGTTGCCGGGGCTGAAAAGGTCATACCGCCGTCCTGATTTGGAAATGATGAGGCTGCTTGTTCTCAGAACGGATTCCCGTCCGATACTTAATTTTGTGTTGGGGTTTTTTACATAAAATGAATATGCGAAATTCCTGGGGGAGAAGGAACCGGCGCTCCCTCCTGCACCGTATTCCCTCCATTCTCCGCGAATATCTCTTGTATTCGCCGATAGCCCGGAGCCGCCAATCGGTTCTCCATCGACCGTAATCGCTTCGCCCAGTGCCTTCCAGAAGCTTCCTTTTTTCTTCTGTTTCGTCTCTTGCTGAGAGAAAGCGAAATGAGCAGTGAAAAGTAAGAGGATAAATAAAAGTGTTCTCATTATTTTGTTTTTTGTTGTTAGAGTTGAACGGAGCTTAAGCATGATCTGAATTCTCAGCGGTGAACTGTGAATTTTCCGGACTTGGGGAGAATTTATCGCCCGCGATTTTCCCGCGTATAGACTTTACCATCTTTTTTGACGAGGTAGGGTTTGAAAGAAGTCCATTGATCACCGTATTCGATGGGTGTCTTCCATATAACAGCTCCGTCATCGGCGTTATATGCAGTGATAGACTCGATGGTTCCTACAAATAATATATTGTCCGCCAGGACGAAGTCGAGGCTATAGGTTTTTTCTTCCTTTTTCCATTTTTGTTTCCCGCTGGCAACATCGACGACTTCAAAGGGAACGTTTTGAGTCACATTACTGGCGACTCTTGAAACAAGATATTTGTCATTTGCCTGGTGATACGATGGGATTTCGGATGCGGTATATTTCCAATTCACACTTCCGTCGCTGGTACTCAGGGAAACGAAGGTCTTACTTGCGCCCTGGCTGGGATCGAGTAGACAAAGACTGCCATTGGTTATCATCAATAGTGTGGAACCGTCGGAGCCTTTTATTTCCGGGTTTTTCCATATCATCTCCCCGGTTAGTATATTGTAAGCAAAGACCCCTTCTGAAGACAGGAGGAACAGCTTTTCCTGATAGACTACCGGAATATCTCTTCCCTGCCGGCCGGGAACGGAGTATTCCCTGATCAGTTTTCCTGTTTTGGCATCCAGTGAGCGGTAAGGCTTATTCATCGAGCCGAAATAGACAGTATCTCCTTTTATATAGGGTATACCTGCCAATTCTTCGGTATAGTCCCATTTTTTTGCGCCTGTTTTTATATCGACTGCGGTGAGTCCGTTCATTGTGGTTAGGAAAAGAATATCGTTTGAAATACGGGGGGTGGTAACAAATTGATTTAACCCTGGTATCGTCTGTTTCCATTTTAGCGAATGATCGTTACGCCCGAATGCATGAACCTCTTTGGTGGAAAGGTTGTAAATGATGTAATAGTCTTTATGAAAGATAAGGTTGTCTGCGGAATTGACATTATCGCCAACAGGATTTTGGAAGAAGGGACTCGGATAGATTGGTTTCCCGTTGCCCGCATCTAAAATCTGGGTGTGGAAATAGAGGATATCTCCATTAGCGTCATTTTGCCTTCCTTTCACCTCTACTGTTTTTGTATCTCCGTAATAAACTTCATGGGGAGTCTCCGCGAAAGCCCTGAAATACAGGGTGCCGGCGGTTTTGGGCGCTTTTAAGGAGAATTCGTGACTATCGCCTTTGATCGGAACATCAATTACTTCGATTTGATCGGTGGGCTGCTGGGAATTGTAGGAGGTGGCGATTCCGTATCGAATAATAGGCGAATCGCCTAGGCGTGTGATCCGTCCTTTGAGCAAAATATCTTCTTGATTGGCAACAGCGTCCTCTGTGACTACCTGAGGAGTTATAAGGTTAGCCGGCAACTGACCGGGTACGATAACGTACGCCTCCCGGATCACTTCCGGTATAATATCGTATGCCACCCAGATAAAGCCCTTATTGGCCCAGCTAGTGCCCCAGGAGTTCTGCATTTTGAAGGCTTTTCGGTTATCGTCATAACCTGCAATTACCATCGCATGGTAGGAGATGTCATTTCCTGAATCTGCGCTCCAAATGTATTCTCCGTTTGCGTCTTTGTAGCCAGTGTAGTTTTTGAAATTACGATCGAGTCGGGCAGATATGATCACCGGAAAATCATAGTACAGGAACTTTCTAAAGGTATTGGCCTCTATTCTGATCCGGCCCCAATCTTTGATCTTATAGGCTGAGGCTATTTGCTTTTGATCAGGAGTTGGCATTAGATTGCAGTTATCCTGATTATAAGCCATATCTTTCAACTTACACGCTCCCTCGCTTTTTATCAAATCCAGTACTTTATAAAGGTAAGCGCCAGAAATACAATCAGTTGCTTTCGTCTGGTTATAGATATATGCAGGGCTATGCACGCTTGATTCATCGAGCGAACCAGTGGCGCTTTGATAATTAAATGAACCTTTTGATGCAGCATTTACGTAGCTGAGCGCGGCGTATCCCACTGCCCAGGCAGTGCATGATCCTTGCTTGCCCTGGCTTAGCACTGGGGGCATTTTCGAACTTAAATCGTATGCAGAAGGTAAAACCGGGGCTTTGGACGCCCTGCTGTTGGCGCCTGCCGCTATCTGGGGCTCCTGTACCAACGGGATCTTCTCATATTCAGCCTTATCCAGTACTTTTGCGCCGTATCCAACAGTTATGCCCGGAATGACTTCTTCGGTTTCTTCCTCTCCGTCAGGACGGGTGATATCTTTTTCTTTTTTACAGGCCCACAGCCAAGCACCGAGTAGTAGGGCATAAAATGAGATCTTGAGCAGAGGAGTAATTTTGCGCAGCATCTGAATGTTTTTCAATATTGAACAGGTTGGGAAAGGGAGATCTTCCGTTTCAGGCTCAAATTATCACCAACGCGTGCGCTCCTCCAATCTCCTTCCGACAACCCGCCCATACTTTCCGACATTCCGACCTGCCGGGCAGAAATTTTTTCGGCTGTTTTATGTTTTTTTGGAGGTGTATTGAGGAATATGTCGCGCAAATGATATCCGACAAATTGGAAGAACCTTCCGATATTTATGCTGTTCCTTCCGACTTTTGACGTATATAGTCTTGCGAGGGCGTGACCGGGACCGCCGAACCATGCCTCACGGGCGGCCCGGAGACTGGCAAATAGCGGGCGGATGTACTATTTTTGCCTGTATATCTTTTCCGTTACCCAACGCTTCAAACATGAAGATACTCATCGTAGAGGACGACGTACTTACTTCCGCTCTGTTACTGAAACAACTCGAAGGAGAAGGCCATGAAGTGACTGGTAGCGCCCGTACGCTTTCAGACGCCATCAAAAGCCTGCGGAAAAGCCCACCCGACTTCGCCATTCTCGACATTGCCCTGGGGGACGAAAAAAATAAGGACGGCATCGAGCTGGCTAACTGGATCGGTGAGTTTCTCCATATTCCGTTTTTGTTTCTTTCAGGAAAGGATTCGCCCCCTGCAGAAGCGGCGTTGACCCAGTCGTATGGTTATATCAGGAAACCTTATGACAGGGACCAGCTCCTGATCCAGATCAGGCTTATTCAGGACAGGTTTTGGGAAAACCAGGCCTCAAAACGCCATCCGGAGGTTGCCGACAGCGTATACCTGCATGTCAACGGCGATTACAAGCAGGTACGTTTTGAAGACCTTCTGTATGTTCAGGCCAACAGGAGCAAAGTCATCGTACATACGGTTTCAACCGGCGCCAGCCCCTACATTATCGGTACGCACCTAGGCGATATATCCCGGTTTTTCATACATCCGCTGCTGGTATCGCTGCCGCCCTCCTTCATTATTAACCACCGGTATATAAAGGTGATCAAGGGCAATGAAGTAGAGCTGCAGGCCCGGAATAAAATGCATCGTATAAGCCTGTCTGTGAAAGCAAGGAAACTGCTGACCGAGAAGCTGCATATTGTCAAAACTAAATCCAGAAGTTCTGAAGAAGTCATGTAACAGAGGCATAGCGATTGCAGGGATAAAGGGTTTTCTATGACCAGGTTATTTTCAATAATTGCACTGATACTATCCGGCTGCCCGGAATCGTGGTCCCAGCATGACCAGACTTTCCCTCTTAATCAGGAAAAGCTGATATATGCGCAGGATACGGAAGCCAGGGCACTTGCCACCGGGGATTCTTCCCTCATAGCGGAAGCCTTTTATCTTTATGGCAAGGTATATGCGATGGCGGGAGATTACCGTTCGTCCCAGCGATACTTTCTGTCATCCCTGCAGATCCAGGAAACATTGAAAGATTCGGCGAAGATGGCAAGGTTGTTTACCCGTTTGAGCGAAAATGAGGTTTTGCAGCATCATTTCCCTGAAGCGATGAATTACGCAAAAAAGGCGGTTGAACTTGCACTGTCGCTGAATGACCCTGGGCGGTCGGGGCCTGCCTACCGGGCTATGGGGTTGGTATACGAGGGGATATGGGAATCTGACCGGTATGGCAGCAAGATCCTTTACGACAGCAGCCGGTACTATTATCAAAAGGTTTACGATCTGACCGAAAGGGAAGCGGATGATGTCGGAAAAGCGGAGGCATTGCTGCGGCTGGGGGGCCTCAAACTAAAAAATGAAGAGCGTGAATCGATAGGATACCTTCAAAGATCGGTGGATTTGAACAGGAAAGAAACGCAATTATTCCCCGGCGTGGAGGCCGGGGCCTACCTGGCGACAGCTTACCTGAAATTCGGTGATTGGGCAAAGGGAAAAAAGTGGCTGGAAGAGTCGGAGCGGTATTACAATGCGAATGCAATAAATGATTTTGCTATATACATGCTCATTCTGGAAGGCTGGAGGGATTACCACAGAAAATCGGGAAACCTGCAGCTTGCCCTCGATTTTTCGGAAAAAATAAGGGAGACAGAGCGGGAACAGTTTCTTGCCGATCGTTCAAAAACGCTGGAAAGGCTCAACAGGGAGTTGAAAGCGGATCAGACCGAAAAAGAGCTGATGCTGGAGCAGGAAAGAACAGCGCTGCTTGTGAAAAGCTACAAGCTTCAGCAGTTGATCAACATCATCCTTGTCTTTGTTGTGGCGGGGTCGATACTGACCGGTTTTTTCTTTTACCGGATGTACCTGATCAATCGCCGGCTTAGTATCCAGAATGCCAAACTCGCTGATGAACAAAGCCATAGGATGAAGAACCATCTCCAGATGGCCGCCAATCTGCTTTCGCTGCAGTCATACGAAATCAAGGATGCCGCCGCGCTGGCTGCTATCGGGGAAAGCAGGCTGAGGCTTCAGGCTATTGCCCTTTTGCAAAAGAAGCTTTACACGGATAAAGAAGGCGATAATTACAGCGTGGTCGACTTCTCGGGCTACGGGCGTGAGTTAGTAAAGCTTGCTTTAGATGCCTGTGGTTATGGCAGGGTGGCACGGGAAGTTTATTTTTCGCCGCTCGAAGTGAAAACCGAGGCTGCGCTCTCGCTGGCCTTGATTCTCAACGAGCTGATAACAAACGCTTGTAAATACGCATTCCCCGGCCATTCTTCGCCTTTTTTAAGGGTGGAACTTCGGAAACAAGATCACAAGGTTCGGCTTGAAGTAGCGGATAATGGTAACAGCTTCCGGGTAAAAGAGGCCCGGCAAGGTTCTTCCTTCGGCATGCAGCTCATCCGCATCCAGGCTGAGCAGCTTTATGCAAGCTATAGCTTTCAGAAAGATCCGGAAACCGGAGGTGCGCGTTTTGAAATGGAATTTCCGGTATAGTGCCCGGTCATGATTTCTTTGTATTTTAGCAAAATCACTTCCTGTTTCAGCAGCTTCTGAATTTTATGAAGATACTCATCGTTGAAGACGACGTATTCACAGCGCAGCGGATTCAGGCGGACCTGGAAAGCGCCGGTCATGTCGTTACCGGTAATGTACGGAGCCTGACCGGCGCCATACAGGGCATACGGGAAGCGCCTGCCGACCTGGTCATCCTGGATATTTCCCTGGGCGAGAAAAGCAATACGGACGGGCTTGAGCTGGCGTACTGGCTGGGAGAGCTCAATCAAAAACCCTTCATCTTCCTGACCGGGCACCTGGAGCCTCCGCCCGGTGTGGAAAACACAAAGTCCTATTCCTATATCACAAAGCCCTATCTGAAGTCGCAGCTTCTGATGCAGGTGCGGCTGGCTTTCGACCGTTTTACGGAAGGCAGCAGGAATGCACAAATAGAAAAAGGCACGCCTGACCGTTTCTATCTCCGCGTGAACGGGTTCCATGCCGGCATCGCCTTCGACGACCTGCTTTGTGTAAGAGCCGGGAACCGCCACGTGGAAGTTCATACCATCGATACGGGCAGGAACCCTTACCAAATCGGTACGCACCTGGGCGATGTGGCTCATTTTTTTTTACACCCCGACCTGGTTTTTATAAAACCCTCGATTATCGTAAACCGGAAGCATATCAGGGGGATACGTGAGCAGGGCATCGAGCTTGGCCCGCACAGCCAATTGGTAGAACTCTCTTCCAATGCCAGGAAAAAACTAATGAATGAGCTGTGTATTGTCAAAACCAGGTCGAAGCAAAGAGCTTCGTCAGAGTAAAGGCCTGTACGTATGATCCGATGTGTATTTTTTATAGTATTTGGCCTGCTTGTCGCCGTTCAGCTATTTGCCCAACCCGGTACGAGCTTCACACCCACCCCTGACGCTGCTCAGCTCGCGAAAGCCGGAGAGATGGAAAAAGAGGCGTTGGCAAAGAATGATTTCGTTTTACTGGCGGAAGCTTATTATATATTCGGCAAGGCGTATTCGATGGTCGGGCTGCGTGACAGGGGAGAAGAATATTTTATAAAATCGCTGCGGATTCTCGAACCCAAGGGAGATTCTTTCGAGCTGGGGAGATTGTATATGAGGCTTGCTGAGTCGGATAACAGGTTGAAAAGAAAAGAGGCGGCCTGGATGAGGTTACAGCAGGCTAAAGAGATATTTGAAAGGATCGGCTCAAAGAACGGCCTGATGAGGATTCATCAGGCTCTGGGCGCCTACTTTGTGAGAGAGAAGAATATGGAAGCCTGTATGCTCCATTTTGAAAAACAACGGGAGCTTGCAGCTGAGCTTGGTGATTCGCTGGGGATAGCCGAATCCGGGCTGTTTCTCGGGCCCCGTTTAATAGGACTAAAACAGGTAGAACGAGGGCTTACCTATCTGCACAATTCAGTGGAGTTATTCGAAAAGCTAAACCGGACGGGTAGTCTTGTAGCGACATATGTCCATATCGGCAAATATTATACGGATACGGAGCAGTACGAAAAGGCGGGAGCGGCTTTTGCCAGGGCAGAAAGCCTGTATGCCACGATAAGTTCTCCGCAGGTTCATATTTACAGGCATCTTCAGAGGAACCTCAGGGGCTACTATGTGAAGACCAGGAATTGGGAAGCTGCCCACAGGCACTTAATCAATGAAATACAGGCTGCAACGGAAATAGAGGGAATCGTTCGGGACAGCATTGTTTACCGGCTGCACGCCGAATTTGAAACTGAAAAAAAAGAGGCGCTGCTGGCGGCGCAACAAAACGAGATAAGGCTTCAGCAAAACCGGAATTATCTGTTGCTGGCTGTTCTCTGCCTTTCGGTAGTTTTTACCGGTATCCTCTACCGTCTTTACCGTAGAAACCGGAAGCTGAGCCGTCAGAATGCCGGTCTGGTACGGGAGCAGGGGCACCGAATCCGCAACCACCTGCAGATGATCAGCAACATGCTGCAAATGAACTCCGGTGTTTTGAGCGACCCGGAGGCAAAGGCAACTCTTGCGGAAAGCGAGCTGCGTGTACAGTCTATCGCGCTGCTTCAGAAAGGGCTTTATAGTAAGAATAGCGGCGCTGAGGTTTTCCTGCCGGAATATTTCACCCTGCTCACCGACCATATCCTGGAGGTTTCCGGGTATGAGCAGGTAGAAAAGCGCCTGGAGATAGAAGCTGTTTCTCTTCACCCCGACCGTGCGCTTCCGGTCGCGTTGATCCTCAACGAGCTGGTCACCAACGCCTGCAAATATGCATTCCCCGGTCACCCTTCGCCAAAATTGACGCTAAAGTGCCGGCAGGAGAAGAGTCGCGTATACTTCGGAGTTGCCGACAACGGTCCCGGTTTTGCGCCTTCACTGCCCGGCACAGAACAG
Organism: uncultured Cytophagales bacterium; assembly: GCA_964488435.1. Taxonomy (GTDB): domain Bacteria; phylum Bacteroidota; class Bacteroidia; order Cytophagales; family Spirosomataceae; genus JBEBSO01. The sequence continues at coordinate 11,138 of CAZAVR010000094.1, forward strand.
TCCTTCGGCATGCAACTCATCCGCATCCAGGCGGAGCAGCTCTACGCGGTTTACAGCTTTCAGAGTGACCCGGAAACCGGAGGGACACGTTTTGAAATGGAGTTTTCGGCGTGAAGCCTAATTCAGCGATACCCTCACTCCATAATCCTCTTCCAGCGATTTCAAAAGCGAGTTATCCGGGGATACGCTGAAGACTTTCGAAATCATCTGGACCTCCATCCGGCTTTCAGGGTCGGCTACGTAAAGCATCAGCCTGCATTTACCGGGATGGCTTTCGAAGGTCTGGTACAGCTCTTCTACAAACGACGGGTTGACCTGGTCGAGCGTCATCCTGATGCTGACCTGCTTGC
>CAZAVR010000095.1:0-11318 GCA_964488435.1 uncultured Cytophagales bacterium
ATGGCTATAACTGCCCAAGCTGTAAATAAACTGCGCCAGATGACGGGTGCGGGAATGATGGATTGTAAAAAAGCACTTTCTGAAGCCGAAGGCGATTTCGAAAAAGCAGTTGAAATACTTCGTAAGCAGGGACAAAAAGTAGCTGCGAAACGTGCCGACAACACAACTTCAGAGGGTACCGTCCTTATTAAAATCAGTGAAGATGGCAAAAATGGCAAACTCGTAGCGCTTGCCTGTGAAACTGAACCTGTATCAAATGTAGAGGATTTCAAACAACTTGCCCAGGCGCTTCTTGACGCAGCCGTAGCAACTGACGCAAAAGACAAAGAAACTTTGCTTGCATCTCCTGCTGCTGACGGCCGCTCACTTAGCGAACATGTCATCGACCTGGTAGGTAAACTGGGAGAAAAGCTGGATATCGTAGGTTACGAAAACCTTTCTGCAGATCAGATCGTTTCATACATTCACTCCAATGGAAAGCTGGGTGTGCTGGTAGCCTTTGAAAACGTAAATGGAGCTGATGTAACGGATGCAGGGAAAGACATCGCCATGCAGATCGCAGCCATGAAACCCGTTGCTGTAGACAAAGATGGTGTAGACTCCGCTACCATTGAACGTGAAATTGAAATTGGAAAAGAACAGGCACGTGCAGAAGGCAAGCCCGAAGCCATGCTTGAAAAAATTGCACAAGGCAAGCTTCAAAAGTTCTACCGTGAAAACACCCTGTTAAATCAGGATTTCGTGAAAGACGGCTCGCTGACCATTCGCCAGCTGTTGGAGAAAACCGCCAAAGGCTTGTCTATTTCGTCTTTCAAGAGAATATCAATCGGCTGATTACGATTACCAGATAGCGGCTCTACGCCGCAAAACGTCCTACTCCCGCCCCGGAGTAGGCGTTTTATTTTCATAGTTTATCGGCCAAAGTTGGAATATGTTAAAAATTTATTTCAACTTGGGTTACTTTTCCCTGAACACATAGTCATAATAGAAGGTGAACGTGTATACCGACGAAGAGCTGGTACAACTCTATATTGATACGCAGCGCAATGTCTTTTTCGAAACCCTGTACGAGCGGTATGCAGAGAAGGTTTACAGAAAATGTCTGTCCCTCGTAAAGGATACGGCCAAAGCTGAAGATTTCACACACGATATTTTCTTAAAGTTGATTGTTAAAATAGGGTCATTCAAGGAAGATGCGCGCTTTTCAACCTGGTTATACTCGATTACGTATAACTATTGCATGGATCAGCTCCGAATGAATAAGAAACGTGCGGAAAAAGCCATCGAAGATGAAATGGACGTACCTGACGACTCCGACGTCGACGCGCTGTTTCAGGAGCAGGATCTGGATGAAAAAAGGCTTCAACGCTCCATTGAGAAGCTCCATCTTGAGGAAAGAACAATACTGATGATGAAATACATCGATGATCTCAGTATACGCGAGATTTCTCAGATATTCCGGATCAGCGAAAGTGCGGTAAAAATGCGCCTGCTCAGATCCCGCGAAGCCCTTCGAAAACGATATCTGGAAGCGATACTCGGTGGTGCGCTTCTTTTGACCAAACTTGTAGAAATGTTGGTTTCAAAACTGTGAGTATATGGGAGTTCCTGAAAATTTCTTAAAAGACCTGGAGGCCGACGGAGCTGTGCCGGAATACCTCAAAAAAGGCGCTGGTGTCAGAGGTTGATTTTATCCGGGACGCGATGGTGGCTGTCAACCACTCAGTCAGCATGTTTATAGACACTGCCATTATGCTTGTAGCCGACCTGGAGGACAAAGAAACCGACAATACATAAAACTATGCACCAAGTTACTAACATCACCCAGATCCTGATCGATACGATCAATTCGCTCGCACAGCAATTTATCAACTTCGTTCCAAGAATCATTGGCTTCCTGGTTATTCTTGGCATAGGATACCTCGCAGCCAAGGCCATTTACATACTCATCAAAAATGTATTGGGAAAGGTTGGATTTGACAGAATAGGAGAACGTATCAACGACATTGGATTCATTAAGCAGCTCAAGACGGAAATAAAACTGAGTGAAATCGTCGCAAAAGCCGTCTACTACTTTATTATCCTCGTCTTCCTCACCGCCGCAACGGAAGCCCTCGGCATACAGGCTGTGACGAGTATGGTGATGTCATTGGTTAACTTTATCCCGAAGATCATCGCAGCGGCTATCATGCTTCAGGTGGGGATACTGGTATCTGACTCTATCAAGCATGCAGTGGTGATCCTCTGTAAATCCTTTAATATCCCCTCTTCCAAGCTTATTGGGAACCTCGTTTTCATTTTCTTTATTGTCATTACGTTTATTAGTGCCCTTGCGCAAATAGGAATTAACACTACATTACTCGAATCGAGTTTTATCATCATTATAGGCGGGATCATGTCGGCCTTCGCACTGGGCTACGGCATCGCTTCTAAAGATGTGATTGCCAACATGCTGTCCTCTATGTATAGCCGTAATAAATACAGAGAAGGACAACTGGTTCAAATCGACGGCGTAAAAGGCACGATCATCAGGATCGACAATATTTCTGTTACCTTGCAAACTCAGGACACAGTTGTGATCGTTCCTTTACAACACTTTCAATCTAAAAAAGTCGAAATCTTTACCGAATAGGGCTACACCTGTTCATTTTACATTAAAATTCAGTACCTACCTATGAGAAAAAACGCGGCACTTCGTCTGACCATTGTCTCGGGAATTTTAAGCATTGCCCTTTCCCATGTTTCGCCAGCCCAGGAAAGTGTAAAAGTGGAAAGCCTTGTAAAAGCCTCGAAGGATACCACCTGGAAAAACAAAACGGAATTTGGAGCCAATTTCAACCAGGGCTCATTTAGCGACAACTGGACCGGCGGCGGAGTAAACTCGATCGCCTTCGGTGTGTTCTTCAACGCACTCCGGCAATTCAAAAAAGACAGACATACCTGGAGAAATGACTTGCAAACACAATACGGTATTGTGAAGAACAAGGGCCAGAACTTGCGGAAAAATTTCGACCGGCTTTTCTTAGACAGCAAATATGGATACGACCTGGGCCCAAAGTGGGCAGTGGTCGCCAATGTCAACCTCCTTTCCCAGTTCGCTCCCGGTTATGATTATACCCTGGTAAACGGTGAAGAAGTAGCCCGCAAAATGTCAGGATTATTTTCTCCGGCTTACATAACAGAAGCCATAGGTATTCAATACAGCCCGGTTCCTTATTTCTACGTTACGCTCTCGCCGGGAGCTATCCGTCAAACCATCGTATTGGATACAACCATTTACAAATACACGCCGGACCTGAAAAACTATGGCGTCCCTATCGGCAAAAAACTGCAGAACGACATGTCAGTTTTTCAATTGGTGGCTAATTTTGACAAAAACCTTGTGGAAAACGTTAATCTAAAATTCCGGTATGTACTTTTTGCGCAAACCCTGGGAGAGATGGACAATCGACTGGATATTATGTTTACAGCCAAAGTCAATAAATATATCAATGTAAATCTCGGAGCCATAGCCATTTACGATCAGGATCAAAGCAATAAGATTCAGATCGCTCAATCACTGGGCCTGGGATTTTTATATAATTTTTAAACTAAACCATCAGTAATCCTATGCTTAAAGAATTTAAAACCTTCATTGCACAAGGAAACGTGCTAGACCTCGCTGTCGGTGTTATTATTGGTGCAGCATTCGGGAAAATTACGACCTCGGTAGTGGAGGACCTTGTTAACCCGATCATTGGCTACATTATTGGGGGTGTCAATTTCGACCACCTTAAGATAGTCCTCAAAGAAGCCACCACCACCACCGAGGAGGTCGCGATCAGGTATGGCCATTTCCTGAATGTAGTGATGCAGTTCCTTATTATTGCCTGGGTGGTTTTCCTCATTGTAAAAATCGCCAACAAAGCCAGACTGACAGATTCTCTGGCTGAAAAAAAATAGGATAAACGGCATTACTGATCAAAAAGGGGGGTGACCGTGAGTCACCCTTTCTTTTGCAAAAAAAAGCCGGCAATATTTGGCGGAAAATTTGAAATTTGCCCGAAATTTATCCCCCTATATATTGCTCATGGCTGATTCTAAAAAACTGGTTATTCTGGGAGGCGGGGAAAGCGGCACCGGTGCAGCGCTGCTTGGCAAAGCCAAGGGCTTTGATGTTTTTCTTTCCGACAAAGGTTCCCTGGCCGACCGCTACAGGCACGCGCTGGAAGAGGCATCTGTTGAATATGAAGAAGGCATGCATTCCGCGGACCTGATACTGAATGCGGACCTGGTTGTAAAAAGCCCGGGGATCCCCGACACGGCACCGCTGGTTGCGCAAATTTTATCCAGGCAAATTCCTGTTCTGTCCGAAATTGAATTTGCCTTCAGATACACCGGAGCGAAAATGATCGCCATTACGGGTAGCAACGGGAAAACCACCACCACCCTGCTTATTTACCATCTCCTTAAACAGGCCGGTCTGTCGGTGGGTTTGGCTGGAAATGTAGGTGATAGTCTTGCCAGGCAAGTCGTAAAAGATGATAAAGAGATGTATGTAGTGGAACTGAGCAGCTTCCAGCTTGACAATATGTACACCTTTCATGCGAATACAGCCATACTTCTCAACATAACCCCTGACCACCTGGACAGGTATGCCTACAATTTCGACAACTATGTCAATTCAAAATTCAGGATTACGCGGAATCAGACAGAGAACGATCATTTTATCTTTTTTCAGGACAACGAACCCCTGCGCTCCGCAGTAAATGAAAAGGGAATAAAGGCAAAAAAATGGGCAGTTTCTCTTGTGGATAAACCCGACAAAGGCGGATACCTTGCCAACGGGAAGCTGGTCGTGAATGCACTGGATACCACCTTCGAGATTGATACCGCCGAACTTCCGTTGCAAGGGCCTCACAATGCCATCAATATGATCGCTGCGATCATTGCTGCCTCTGCCGCCGGCTTATCCTCCGATCAGATCAGAAATGGCCTTTATTCTTTCAGGAATGCGCCGCACCGGCTGGAAGAAATAGCAAAAATAGATGGGGTTACTTATGTGAACGACTCGAAGGCTACCAATGTAGACTCCGTGTATTATGCACTGAGCAGCTTTAACCGGCCCGTTATCCTGATACTGGGTGGCGTTGACAAAGGAAACGACTATAGCCAGATAGAGCCGCTGGTTCGCGGGAAAGTCAAGGGAATTATCGCTATGGGAAAAGACAATGCAAAACTGACGCAGACTTTTTCAGGCATGGTACCCTTGTACAAAAGCCTGGATAGTTTAAAAGAAGCCGTCTCCACAGCCCGGCAATGGGCGCAAGCGGACGACGTAGTTCTGCTTTCTCCGGCTTGTGCCAGCTTTGATCTTTTCACCAATTATATGGACCGGGGGGATCAATTCAGGAACGAAGTGTTGAAAATGAAAAAAAACTGATCAAATGCTGGAAACGTTAAAATCGCATTATGAAGGCACCGTTGAATGGTTTCAGCGAAATCTGAAAGGCGATAAAGTAATATGGGGAGTCGCAATTGCCCTGCTGCTATGCAGTATTCCGATTGTTTACAGTGCTTCCGTCAAGGATGCTTATGCCAATAGCCGGGGAAATACGGAACAGTACCTTTTTAAACACGTTTTCCTGTGCATTGCCGCCGTGGCGATTATGTATGGTATCCACACCATACCCTACACAAAGCTCATCCCGATTTCCAGACTAGGGGTATGGATCTCGGTTCCTTTGCTCATGCTCACATTGCTCGGAGGAGAACGGGTCAATGATGCCACTCGTTGGGTTCAAATCCCAATTATCAATTATCGCCTGCAGCCATCCGAAATAGCCAAAGTCTTGCTCATTTCACACTTGTCACTGGTACTCGCCAGGCACCTCAAGGGTAAATGGGATACCAAAAAGCTCCTAAGAGAACCTATGTTTCTTACAGGCCTCGTATGCGTCCTGATATTTCCGGAAAATCACTCGACGGCATTGATCCTTGGTTGTGTTTGCTTCATGCTTATGTTTGTAGGAAATGTCCCCGTGAAATACCTCATATTTATAGGTAGTATTCTTATGGTGCTTGGGTGGCTGACAGTCACTATGAAGTCCACAAACAGATCGGTAACCGCGCATAACCGAATCGCCATGTTTATGCGCTCAGATACGGTGGGTTTCCAGTCCGGACGGTCGTACATGGCGATGGCGAGGGGAGGATTTACCGGAGAAGGTACAGCCAAAAGTCAGCAAAGGAGATTTCTTCCTGAGCCTCAAAAAGATTTTATCTATGCCATTACCATTGAGGAATACGGAACTTTGGGAGGGCTGGCCCTGATCATTGCCTATCTTATTTTGCTTTATCGGGGTATGAAGGCCATCAATAAGACCAAACGGCCTTTTGGCGGACTTCTATCAGCCGGCCTCACCTTTAGCATTGTATTTCAAGCATTTACAACCATGGCTGTTACCGTAGGGTTATTCCCGGTAACAGGTCAGGCACTCCCGTTCTTTAGCCAGGGTGGAACGTCAATGATATTTACAGCAGTGGCCATTGGAATGATCCTCAGCGTGAGCCGTGGCGAATTTGACGAAACAAGCGTTTAAAATGGGAAAAAGAATAATCATCAGCGGAGGAGGTACGGGAGGCCACATATACCCTGCCATCGCTATAGCCCATGCATTGAAAACTCTGGACGCTGAAACCGAAATCCTGTTTGTGGGCGCGGAAGGGAAGATGGAAATGGAAAAAGTACCTATAGCCGGATACAAAATATACGGGCTACCGGTGGTAGGGATCAAACGCTCACTTTCAATTTCGAACCTGCTATTCCCATTTAAACTGCTTAACAGCCTGCTGAAAGCGCATAAAATCATTCGCAATTTCAAACCGGATGCGGTGGTAGGCGTCGGCGGATATGCCAGTGGTCCGGTACTCATGATCGCTGCTTTACAGCGCATACCAAGCCTTATCCAGGAGCAAAATTCTTATGCCGGCGTCACCAATAAAATTTTATCCCGTTGGGTAAGGACCATTTGTGTAGCCTATCCGAACATGGACGCTTTTTTTCCAGCTGGGAAAATCCGCCTTCTGGGAAACCCGGTACGCCAGGACATCATCAGTGCCAACGAAAAGAAAAGAGAGGCATTCCCCTATTTCAAACTAAACCCGGAGAAAAAAACAATCCTCGTCATCGGCGGAAGCCTTGGTGCGAGATCCATTAATCTGAGTATCGCCTCAGGACTTAGGAAAATTACGGAAGCCGGGCACCAGGTGTTGTGGCAGACAGGCAAAACATTCATTGCAGAAGCAAATGACATGATTGAGCAACTGGGACTCTCCACCCAGGTCAAAGCGTTTGAGTTTATTTACGAAATGGACCTTGCTTATGCCGTTTCCGATGTGGTCATTTCCAGGGCCGGCGCACTCTCAGTTTCGGAGCTATGCCTGGTCGCCCGGCCAGCCATACTCGTTCCCTACCCGTATGCTACGGCTGACCATCAGACGAAAAACGCATCGAGTCTCAGCCATCTGAATGCCGCACTACTGATCAAAGACTCGGATCTGGGCCAACAGTTAATCCCTGCGGCCCTGGCATTGATTCTTGACGATGCGCAAAAAGACACACTTACCCACAATATCGCAAAGCTGGCCAGACCTGATGCCGCAGCTGATATCGCTTCTGAAATCATAAAACTATCTTAACAAAATCAAGGATTAATGAAATCCAGCTCCCTTTTCTACCTGCTTGCAACTCTGGTACCCTCTGCGTTCTTCTCTTGCTCTTCATCCGCTTCGCTTGAAAAAAAGATCAAAGGATCCGACGTCTTCAGGCAGAATCACACCGGGGTGCTCATATATGATATAGCCAACAAAAAGGAAGTAGCCGCCTATAACCAAAACAGATATTTTACCCCCGCCTCCAACACCAAGCTTTTTACCTATTACGTGAGTGCCGCTACCTTCGGTGACTCCCTGCCGGGTATTGCTTATGAAATCAGGAACGACAGTCTTTTCTTCGAAGGAACCGGCGATCCCTCCCTTCTGCATCCCGACCTTCCCACCAGTGCCGTACTTGCTTTCCTGAAAAGCAGGCCTGAAAAAATCTTCTTTTACCCTGGCAATTACAAAGACAAACGTTATGGCACCGGGTGGGCCTGGAGCGACTTTAACGACTACTACCAGGTTGAGAAATCCTCCCTTCCCCTTTACGCAAACGTGGCTCGTTTTACGGGCGATTCTGTGTCCGGCCCCAGTGTTAAACCGGAATTATGGCGCGATTCCGTGCTTGCGGGTGCGGGAGTGACAGGAATTGAGCGCGACGAATACAGAAATATGTTCCGGTATTCAAAAAGACCGCTCCCACATGCGCTGCAACAGGATATCCCCGTGGTCACTTCTGAAACTGTTACGCTGGCGCTGTTGAACAATATCCTGCAAAAGCCCGTGTCGGTGTGGAAGCATCCTCTTTCTGACCAAAAAAAAATAATCAAGAGTATTCCGTCTGACAGCCTTTATACCCGGCTGATGAAGGTCAGTGACAACATGCTCGCCGAACAGCTCCTGCTCATGTACAGCTATGTCAATAAAACGCCAATGAATACGCGGGAAGCCATAAACCACGCCATCACTCATCACCTCGAAGGTCTGCCGGATGCCCCGGTATGGAAAGATGGTTCAGGCTTGTCAAGATACAACCAATTCACTCCCCGTACCATGGTAGCACTCCTCACAAGGCTTTTCACCCAGGTTCCCCGCGACAGATTATTTGAAACCCTTCGTTATCAGAACCCTTCAGTTGTTCTCAAAGAAGCATATACCAAAGACGGACCCTTCATATTCGCCAAAACGGGAAGTCTGAGCAATAATTACAGCCTCAGCGGTTACCTGGTCACCTCGAAAGGTAAGACATTTGCTTTCAGTGTTATGAATAGCAACTTCGTGAAACCCTCCGCCGAAATAAGAAAAGAAGTGGAACGTCTTCTTCTGGATATATACAAAAAATACTAACGCTTAACCAGCTCCCGACCTGTGCAATATAACTTATTGCGGCCGTTCTCTCTGATCAGCAAGTATATACTGTAATGGCCAGGCTTAACCATTTCTCTTGGAAAGTCGGCATACGCCCCGCGGTTGAAATATCTTCTCATCCGAAAGAACGTCTTCAGAGGCAAAGGAGTCTGATTAGGAGCCGCCGCATATACGTGCGAATCTGATTTCAAAATAAAATACCCACCGTCGGTATAGTCACTCCGGGCATCTATAAATCGGCTACTGGTTCTAATCTGAAAAGTTTCCGGATACTCAATAATCGTATCCACCGGATACTGATCTGCACAAGGCAGCACGGAGCGGGCACTACGAGGTTCCCAGCCTTCAACCAAGGGATCATCAGAAGCATAATAACTCCTTATTTTCTCAAAATGCGCCTGGTCCATATCGAACATGGCCAGCCCAAGTAAATCCTCATTGTACCTGGAATTAAACTCCTGGATCACTGCCATGCGTCTGTTATTAACAGCAAAGGCAAAATTGGAATACAAAATAGTCAGATTCGCAGCTATCGCGCCGAATACGAAAAGGAACATCGATTTCAAAGACAGGGAAGGCAACAAGGTGATATATACGGTCACCAGCGCCAGAGTTGAATACATTCGGTAACGGCCCTTAAACATTCCTTCGAAGCCATCCATAGATATACGTTTGTATACGACTACGGCAACGGTGATGATAAGGAACATGGCAAGTCCCAAAACAAATCGTTGAACGGACGTCAACGAAGATGGTTTCAGACTGAAAACCGATTTCAGTACAGGAAGAACATCCCCGCGGAAAACATATACAAATGAAACCACCATGATAAATCCGGCGCAAACCGCCGCGTACAGGAAAGTTTCATTCACACCGTACGACGAAACAGTCGCTATCGCCCCTATAAAGCCGAGAAAACCTCTGATCCCATCATATAGCTGACCAGGATCTGTCAGATCCATACTTTTTACCTGGTTAATCGAACCCCGAAAGTAAACAAGCAATACGAGTCCCATGATAGCCAGAGTAATAAGAAAATGCCTGACCCTTCCGCTGAGTAGGTATATCGTCGCCACGGGTAAAAATACAAAAAGGCCATTGCCATATGTAAATGCCGCAAAAACCGAAAAAAAGAGCGCATAAACTACTCTCCCCGGATGAAACGCTGCCGCATACATAGCCAGAAAAGAAAACACGAAAACGCCGAAATTACAAAGTGAACTTGTGCCCCAAAAAATATTCTCAAATGACTGAATATTAAACCAAATCCACACGACTGGCACAAAATACCAAAGCGACAAACGAAACCTTGTAAATGCCTTGTAGAGTATGAAAATACACGCAGTCCAGCAGAGGTTTCCTACAACCATCAGCCAAACCATATTCAGCGTTCCGAAAAGATAATAGAAAAACAGGATGACAAGCCTGGAAAAAACCTGGCGATGCTCGGGAAACGGAACAGTTAAACGCTCCCATCGTTCCGCCCAGGACGCCGTATCAAACCCGGGAACTACGTTGAGCATCACGATATCATCGTAGGCTACATAATTGACGTTTGTGGCTATACTGAAAAAAAAACCCAGTAAACGACTACGGGGATCAGGCAAAAAATTAACGCCAGTCTGTTTTTATCTGCTATAAGTCTTCCGGCATCGGACAAGAGCACCATACATTTCTTTAAAATTCTCTACCAAAATTAGCAGAATTCCTCCAAAATACGACGCATCGGCCAAATTTAACCTTCCGGAGGACACTATCCGTTAATCTTTGGTCAAGTCTATGATCAACTTCCCCTTGTCATCCCACTCTCTCCTCACAAAGGATTCAAAATCATCATCCCACCAGTTGTCCCCATATTGCGTTTCCCGCTTACTGGCCTTTCTGAATTGATAATACTCCATCCAGCGTCCTACTTTAACGCCGCGATCATACTTCCCTTCGGTCATCACCTGGCCCCCATCGTAAAATGCGATATAATCTCCGCTCAATCTGCCGAATTCTACGGGTATAACCTCTTTCAGCTTCGTATGTGACGAATCATAATAAACCAGCTTTGACGCCTCCGGAAAGCCTCTCTTCCACACATTTTTTGTCAAAAGATTGTACTTCATGTCGTAGGTCACCCAACGCCCGTCTTTCACCCCTTTGTAGTAAAATCCTTCTTCGATAATATGTCCTTCGCGAATCCTCCTGTAAGGACCATGAAGCGGCAATGAAATCGCCTTATCCCGGATAACCGACTGGCTTAGCTTCCTGCCTTTCAGATCATACCAGCGAGTATTTACGGCCTTTACATAGGCATCGATGGGCTG
>CAZAVR010000096.1:0-11280 GCA_964488435.1 uncultured Cytophagales bacterium
CTGGACAAATACACATCTGCGCATTGAGGAAATAAAAGTAAAAGGATCATCAGCGGTTTACGATACCGTCGCCTACACGGCATTCGGGCCGGTCATGTTTGACCATACCTTTTCCTCCCGGGAATCGCCCGGCGAAAACCTGGCAGTCAGGTGGACCGCACATGACAAAGGAAATGAAGCACAGACCTTCCTTAAACTGAGCAACGCTAAAACCTACGATGATTACGAAAGAGCTATAAGTACATTTAACACCCCTGGTCAGAATTTTGTTTTTGCTTCAAAATCCGGAGATATCGCCATGTGGCAGCAGGGAAAATTCCCCTTAAGATGGAAAGGTCAGGGACGGTATGTAATGCCCGGAACTGATAGCAGCTATCTATGGCAGGGATTTATTCCTCAAAAAGAGAATCCGCATGCTAAAAATCCCAAAAGTGGCTTCCTACAAAGCGCAAACCAACGGCCGGCAGACAAAAACTATCCCTACTACATACCCGGTGCCTACATGAATCCGAGGAGCCTGTCCATAGACGAGAAGCTAGCCGCGATGACCAACGCCACCATTCAGGATATGATGAAGCTGCACAGTGACTGCGACAATATTCAGGCGAGGTACATCCTTCCTCTTCTGCAACGTTTGGTAATCAGGGAAAAGCTTCCTCCCTCTGCCCAAAAACACCTGAAGATCATCTCAGCATGGGACTTTCAGGCATCTGCTTTATCCCAGGGACAGACCATCTATCAATGCTGGATGGATAGCCTTCAGAAAGAGGTCTGGCAAGATGAAATCAGCCAGGCGAAGCCTGCAGCTCCGTATCCTGATACCCAGACACTCATAGAACTTATGTTGAGAGATTCAGTCTCGTCATTTTATGATCGCATCGATACTCCCAAAAAAGAAACCCTGCGCGATGTAATTACCACCGCATTCTTAAAAGCGTCAGCACAGCTTTCCGCGGAAGAACCCCAGACAAAACTGGAATGGAGTCAGCATAAAAAAGTGACTATTTTCCACCTGCTCAAAGAAGCACTGCCCTCCTTTGCGAGACCTGGCCTGCCAGTCGGTGGAGCGGGAAATGTGATCAACGCGGTCACCAAAACACATGGTCCGAGCTGGCGAATGATTGTGGAAATGGGAAATAAGATTCAGGCTTACGGAGTTTATCCAGCCGGCCAGAATGGGAATCCGGGAAGCAGATTTTACGATGACTATGTAGATACCTGGGTTAAAGGAGAATATTTCCCGCTATGGATGATGGCCAGGAACGAGTATAATGACCCAAAAGTCAAATGGACCATTCATTTTTCAAATCAATCGAAATAAAAGATGAAACTTCTGGGAGCAACCCTAACAACATTGATTCTGGCATATATTTTCCCTGCTTTTCTCCCTTGGTGGAGCATAGCTGCAGCTGCATTTATATCCGCTCTGCTTTTTCTGAGAACAGGAAAAGAGGCCTTTCTTTCAGGCTTTCTGGGCGTTTTTATTCTTTGGCTTGTATTAAATCTGATTACTGATATCAGGAATAATCATCTCCTCTCTTCGAAAATCGCTTCTCTTTTACCTCTGGGTGGGCACAACAGCTTTCTGCTGCTGCTGATGGCCTCGCTGATCGGGGGAATTGTTGGAGGAATGGCCGCTCTTGGTGCAGTGTATCTGAAAGCCATCGAAAGAAACAGCGATGCTACCTGATGGTATCAATAATATCAGTGGCAATAATCGACGCCTCCGAACGGATTTCAGAGGCCTTGTCTCCGGCCATTCCGTGCTTATACACACCCAAAATCGCCGCATCTTCCGGACGATAGCCCTGCGCAAGCAGTCCGGTGATCATCCCGGTGAGAACGTCACCGCTACCTGCCGTAGCCATACCCGCATTTCCTGTCGAATTAAAGAAAACCGAACCATCAGGCAATGCAATAGCTGTATTAGCTCCTTTTAAGCATACAATCACCCGATAGCGGGATGCAAATTTCCGTAACTTTTCCAACCTGGAAAAATGATCGGAACTCTCGCCGGCCAGGCGCTCAAACTCCTTTGGATGTGGGGTGAGAATGGAGTTTTCAGGCAATATGTCGAGCCAGTCGCTCTGGGCTGCAAGAATGTTTAATGCATCCGCATCGAGAACCAACGGGCCTCTATATTCAGAAAGCAAACGATGCAGCGCGCTTACTGTAGCAGCAGCCGTTCCCAGACCTGGCCCGACGCCAACACTTGCATACTTACTCAGATCCGGATAATCGGAAATAAGGTCCGGCTCCGGGTCCGTGACGACCATAGCTTCAGGAAAAACACTTTGCATAATATGGTAACCACAACGAGGAATAGATAGGGTAATCAAACCAGCGCCTGATCTGAGGCACGCCTTTCCCGCCAGAACCGCAGCCCCTATTTTGCCATAGCTTCCCGCTATGATCAAAGCATGTCCAAAGGTTCCCTTGTGTGAAAACCTTTGCCTTTTTTTTGTAATGCTCCGTATATGCGCCTCGTCGACATATTGGTACGGTGTTACTTCGTGCTCTATGAATGCTCGGCTGAGCCTGATATCTACCGTCGTCCATGCACCCGTGAATGGTTCATTCTGAGGCATCATAAAAGCTAGCTTCGGAAGCTGAAAAGAGACCGTATAGTCAGGCTCCACAATACAATCGCCCGGGTGATTGGACGTATCTGCCTTCAGACCACTGGCGATATCAACCGAAACAGTAACGGCACCAGACGCATTTATATGAAGAATAAGCTCCTTCACAAATCCCGAAACCGGCCTTGAAAGCCCGGATCCCAGCAAAGCGTCCACAACAATACTGCTCTTTTCAACGACAGGAAAGTCGGTTAAGGAATCCAGAACCGTCGCATTCAAATAGGGGCGAAGTCTGTCAAGATTGACCAGAAAATCTGCGGAAGCTTTGCTCGCGTTTTGTACAACGAATACAGAAACTTCGTAACCTTTCTGAGTAAGTATCCTGGCGATAGCCAATCCGTCTCCTCCGTTATTCCCATTACCACAAAAAACCTGAACCGGCTTTTCCCAACCGAATTTTCCACGAAACCAATCCACAAAGGCATGGGAAGCCCTTTCCATCAAATCAATAGGATATATGGACTCGCTCGCTATGGTATAAGCATCAAGCTCACGTGTGCGTTCAGCAGAAAATATTTTCATACGGATCGAAAAATCTCCGGAAAATGGTCGGTTGTAAATATAAACAAGATCTGGAATCTGCCTCTCATGATCTAGGAAACAAATTTCAGCCCTATAATGGAACCGATGAGTGTGAGTATAAAAAAGAGACGCCAGAAATGCGCCGGATCACCAAATACCAGAATACCCACAAGAACAGTCCCGACAGCTCCGATACCCGTCCATACAGCATAGGCTGTCCCGATAGGTAAAGTCTCGGAAGCCTTTATCAGCAAGAACATACTGATAGCCAGGGAAACCAGAAAACCAGCATACCACCAGTATACATCATTCCCCGTTGCCTCTTTGGCTTTACCCAGACAAGAAGCAAACGCCACTTCAAACAACCCTGCAATCACTAAAAAAATCCAATTCATCACTCATCTATTTTTTTTACAAAGGTCAGCATACAGATATACTTATTTCTCTACAAATGTTAAAAAATATTGCCCACCGGATAATTCTAAAACAACAGAATGAACGGACTGTCAATTTACGGATTTACTGTGAAAAGCAGATTTTCCAAAAATTTAAGATGCAAACTATTATGTATCAAAAAGAAGCACTACATTTGCACTCCATTTGGAAACCTGATCGAATGAAGGGGCGCCACCCCATCCGCTGGAGGCAGGATAATTTGATAACTAATATATATAAGCATCCGTCATGAGCGAACTTATTAAACTCGTAGAAGCCTCGAACGAAAATCGTACGGCTGAATATCCCGTTTTCAAGGGAGGCGACACTATTGTTGTACACGTAAAAATCAAAGAAGGAAACAAAGAACGCGTTCAGCAGTTCCAGGGAACTGTTATTCAGCGCCGTAATATTGGAGGAGCAGGTGAAACTTTCACCGTACGCAAAATCTCCAACGGTATCGGAGTTGAGCGGATTTTTCCTATTCTTTCACCAAGCATAAGCAAGATTGAGTTATTGCGTCGCGGAAAAGTACGTCGCTCACGCTTATTCTATCTGCGCGGGCTTCAAGGCAAAGCGGCTCGTATCAAAGAATTGAAAAAAGTATCGAAGTAATCGATATGTCAAAAAAAAAGCCGCTTCGGGATACGGAGCGGCTTTTTTTATAGCTTTGTATTCACATATCAAGGTCTCCAACTGACCGTCAACAGATAATCATATTTCCAAAATGACCGCGGACCGTTATTTACAACGAGGAGTTTCTGCTTCGAAAGAGGATGTTCATAAAGCTATTTCCAAACTTGACAAAGGGATATTTCCTAAGGCATTCTGCAAGATTGTTCCAGATACACTCGCCGGAGACCCGGACTACTGTACGATCATGCATGCCGACGGAGCGGGAACGAAAACTTCGCTGGCTTACCTATACTGGAAGGAAACAGGAGATATTTCAGTTTGGAGAGGTATAGCCCAGGATGCCGTAGTGATGAATACCGATGACCTCCTCTGTGTAGGGGCAACCGGGCCGATGCTCCTTTCTTCCACCATTGACCGGAACAAAAACCGCATTCCCGGAGAGGTCATTGCCGAAATCATAAATGGTACCGAAGAGGTACTTGAAATGCTCAGAAGCCACGGAGTTGAGATTTACAGCACAGGAGGAGAAACAGCAGACGTAGGCGATCTCGTCCGTACCGTGACCGTAAACAGTACTGTGGTCGCCCGAATGAAAAGAGAAGAGGTCATTGATAACGCACGTATCCAGGCAGGAGATGTGATCGTCGGATTAGCTTCTTATGGCCAGGCTAAATATGAAAATGCCTACAATGGAGGCATGGGGAGCAACGGGCTCACTTCAGCCAGGCATGATGTACTCGCCAAATACCTGGGCAACAATTATCCTGAAAGTTTTGACCCGGAAGTAAATAATGAATTGGTATACAGTGGATCCAGACGCCTCACTGACCGGATAGAAGGAACGCCATTAAATATCGGACAACTTATTCTCTCTCCTACCAGAACTTATGCCCCCGTAGCCAAAGCATTGCTTAGCGAACTGCGCCCGTTTCTTCACGGAATGGTACATTGCAGCGGAGGCGCTCAAACGAAAATACTTCATTTCGTTGACAACCTGCATATTATCAAAGACAACATGCTGGAAATCCCGCCGCTTTTCGAATTGATCCAACAGGAAAGCGGAACCACCTGGCAGGAGATGTATAAGGTTTTCAATATGGGACACAGACTCGAAGTATACCTTCCGGAAAAATACGCCGAAAGGGTGGTCTCTATTTCCAGATCATTTGGAATAGATGCAGGCATTATCGGACGGGTAGAAGCGTCAGCTCAGAAGCAGCTTACCATTAAGTCTGTGAAAGGCGAGTTTCACTACGCGTAAGCCTACTTAGCTTATCCTGCCCCAATTGGTGGCTTCCTTGCCCAATGATTCGATGTGCCTTTTAATGGCGATATTCTCCGGCTGTTCCAAATCAGGGTCCTGCTCAAGTATGGATTGAGCAGAAATTCTGGCTGCCTTAAGGATTTCACCGTCTTTGGCCAGGTCGGCAATTTTGAAATCCATCAAGCCGCTCTGCCGGGTACCTGTAAGATCGCCTGGCCCACGGAGCTGAAGATCAACTTCGGCTATTTCAAAACCGTCGTTGGTTCTGCACATCGTCTCCACACGCACCCTGGTATCCTGACTGAGCTTGTAACTTGTCATCAGGATGCAATAAGACTGTTCCGCCCCTCTTCCGACACGCCCTCTGAGCTGATGAAGCTGTGAAAGCCCAAACCTTTCCGCGTTTTCTATAATCATGACAGAAGCGTTGGGCACGTTAATACCTACTTCGATCACGGTGGTGGCTACCATAATCCTCGTCTCTCCTTTCACGAACCTGCTCATTTCGAAATCCTTGTCCCTGGAAGGCATTTTGCCATGCAAAATACTTAACGGAATTCCGGGAAAGGCCCGGGCCACGCTTTCGTAACCGTCCATCAGGTCCTTAAGATCCGACTTCTCCGACTCATCAATTAATGGATAAACGATGTAGACCTGCCTGCCCTTCTCAATCTCTTCTCTGACAAAACCAAAAACAGCCAGTCTGTGGCTGTCAAAGCGGTGAACCGTCTTGATGGGTTTTCTACCGGCAGGCAGTTCATCAATGGAAGATATTTCCAGGTCGCCCCAGACCGTCATCGCCAGGGTCCTGGGTATGGGCGTGGCCGTCATCACCAGGATGTGGGGAGGCACCCGCTTGTTCTTTAACCAAAGCCTGCTTCGCTGAGCAACACCAAATCTATGTTGCTCATCAATAATACATAAGCCTAGATTATTAAATTGAACAATATCCTCCAGAAGAGCGTGAGTGCCTACGATAAGCTGAAGGGTACCATCTATTAACTGTGCGTGCAAAAGCTCCCGTTCTTTTTTTTTCGTTGATCCGGTCAGCTTTCCAATACTTACACCTATCCGATCGGCAAATTGCTTCAACCCTTGAAAATGCTGGTCGGCAAGTATTTCGGTCGGTGCCATCAGACACGCCTGTGCACCACTCCCTAAGGCAAGCAAAATACTTAGAAACGCTACGATAGTCTTCCCTGATCCAACATCTCCCTGTAATAGCCGGTTCATCTGTTTACCGCTTTTCAGATCTACAAAAATTTCATCCAATACCCTCACCTGAGCCCCGGTGAGGGCAAAGGGCATCTGATTCTGCAAAAAGTCTGTTACTACGATATCGTTCCCGAAAATCTGCCCCGGAAACTCTGTACGGTGAAGAATACGGTTTTTGACAAGACGGAGTTGGTTGTAAAAAAACTCTTCAAACTTAAGTCGCCTCTGCGCCTGCTGCACATGCTCCATGGACGCCGGCAAATGCACATAATACATGGCACTGGCTTTGGAGACCAGACGATACTTGTTGATGAGAGATTCAGGGAGCGTCTCATGTATGTTTTTATATGATTGCTCCAGCAAAACCTGGATAGTCCTCCCCAAAAACCGGCTGTCTATGTACCTCTTTTTTAGCTTTTCGGTCAGATGATATACCGGCTGATAGAACCCGCCGCGTTCATTTTGCGGTGTAAGAGGCTCTATCTCCGGATGGGTAATGCTGAACTTCCCCCCAAACAATACCGGCTTTCCATACACCACATAGTCACCATTCCGTTTCAGTGATTTCTCAAACCAGGCAACTCCCTGAAACCAGACCAGCTCCAACGAACCAGACCCGTCACCAAAATGCGCCACCAGTCTCTTTTTGAATCCTTCTCCCGTAACAGTAAAATCCCGGAGGCGCCCCTTCAACTGAATGGATGCCATATTCTCCGTCAGCTCGGCTATTTTCACAAAGGATGTCCTGTCCTCATAGCGGAAAGGATAATGCTCCAGAAGGTCACCATAGGTAAAGATGTTCAGCTCGTTGTGAAGCAACACTGCTTTTTGCGGACCGACGCCCTTCAAAAACTCAATCCCTGTATCAAAATAATTCTGCCGGTTCATCTTAATTTATCTGCTAACGCCTCTACCACCTCCCTCCGGAGCCTGCCATATTCCAATTACCTCACTTCATATTGCATTTTTCCGGTTCCCGGGATTCCGTTACTCGCTATTCCCTCCACCTTTACATTAATTTTCCCTACAGCATCACTGTTAAAATAAGCAACTCTTGCTTTGCCATCCTTTCCGGTCCTGACATTCGCCATCCAAAAAACGGTGGCGCGAAAATCCGGTCGCAGCGCGTCATCAGGCGTCATGCGGTTGTAAACCGGTGCATAAAACTCCTTTTCTCTGCTATATCCGGGAAGAGAATAAACCAGTACGCCTGGGGCATGCTCGGTTAACGAGCCGCCGCTCACAAACCCCCGCTTGGTCATGATCGAAATCACTCCTTCCCCACCTCTTGACCCGAAAATAGCAGTGGAGGCCCCGGTTTTCATGACATCTATCGTTTCAACATCAAGAATACTAAGTGCAATAATTGCATCTATATCGACCACCATACCATCCAAAAGAAAAGTCGGTTCTCCTTGTGCGCCCCGTATCCGGACCGTCTTCTGCATATCCTGACTAGTAACTACTACTCCTGCTACTCTACCCTGAATAAAATCCAGAATATTTTCAGCGCCGCCAATAATCATATCCGACATTTTAATAGTAGCGTCAGCCTCTCCGTATATCCTTCTGCCATCATCCTCTCCCACTCTTCTTCTTCGCTCAGTTACAGTAACTTCATCAAGCACCCGCTCTCCTCTGGCGCGGGCCATTCTTATAAAGTTCTGATACTCTTCTGATTTCTTCAAAAACTCATTCAGCTGCTCCGCGTCGAAAGTTACAGGATTATACGGCACTTTAATCAACGTCGCTACGGGAGTCGTAAGCGGGGTAACCATGATTTTCAGATTTCGGTTACCTTTTTGATTCATCGCCTGAATGACTACCTTGGTGGTATCCCTGATGTCAAGATTAAAAATATTGAAACTCCCCTTCTCATCCGTTTTTGCGATTCCTGTGCCGTGTGTGCCATCGTTGCCTGTCAACATCACTGTCAGATCTACCTTGCCCGGCTGCCTGGAATTCAACCTGGTCACCTGCCCTTCGATAGTAAAGCCCTTTTCAACAGGCAGCTTAGGCGAAACAAGGTCATCACGTAGTACCTCCTCCCACTTGAACTTCCTCCATCCCTGTGTCATCATCAGTATATCCAGCTTTAACCGTGTGTCCTTGTTAGCAGGATCAAAGTAATAATCCGGCTTCTCAATCCGTCCCTCAAGGTCAGAACTTAGCAGGAAATAAGAGGAAATCGTCTGCTCGTCAGACTTTTCAGGAACCTGATTGGCATCAGTAACGGCAAGTGACAAATTTGCTTCGACAGGCTTACCGGAGGAGTCTGTAACTGATATCTCAAGTCCAGCCCGCTCTCTTTTAGAGAAGTAGGCCTTGTTAGATCGGATGCTTACATTCAGCCTGTTCTTTTGATCCACAAAAACCACCCTCTCAGCTACCGGGCGGCCCTTGTCATCGAAAAGTGTAACGAGGGAAATACCCTCCGGTAGTTCCTTTCTTGGAAAAGAGAGCGACGCATTTCCTGAAGCCCCCGCTTTCATTTTAGCAGCCATTCCAATCATTCCCCTGGTATGAACCACCAGCGAAAGGTTAGTCCCCGGCGGGACGCCCTTGCTATAGACAAAAACTCTTACATCAGATTTATGACTGACATTGTCAACAATCATGTGATAGCCGTCACTGTTAATCTTTGGCAGCGGGTAATCTTTGTACTCGCCCCTGCCGTCTCGTCTGGCCCGCACATGATAACTCGCCCCCGGCTCAGGGTTGAAGTTAAAATAGCCCATACCCAGGTGCGTACTTTGAAAACCCGCCACAGTGTCCCCGGACGCCTGTTTCAAAACAAAGCCCTCCACGTCCGCGCCCAGGCCGTCACCACCCACAGCCTTGAATGCAATCCTGTTGTTCACGCCGAATAATGCGCTCCCACCCTCCGGAAAAAACCGGAGATCAAGAGCGGATTCCCCCGCTTGCGACCGGGCATTAGGTTGGTCACTTCGATAAAGCTCTATTTCCCTTTGAAAAAAATAATCCTCCTTATAATTCCGCATCCAGTTGGTATAGGCGCGAATAGTATATACCCCTCCCTTCAGGGATTCGTTTAATACAATATCTCCCCTTCCCGATCCATCCGCTATCCGGATATACTTGACGGATTTTACTTCGCCCGATGCATTTTCAATAAGGTCAACATATAAAAGATGGCTGGCGGTATCAGCATGATGGAGGTAACCATCGACCAGATAAGCCTTAAACCATACCGTATCTCCTACACTATAAGTCCCCCGATCAAGGTGGAGATAAGCCTTTTCCCGCGGATAAGTAGTACTAAAAATGCGTAGCTTCTCTACGATCTTCTTTACAAGGTCATCGTCTGCTACCCTGAAGCCCGCGAATACAGCTGAAACAAAAAAGAGGAGGATAAATTTAATAGGGAGGTTGAATCTCATTATGATGATATGGTTACAATACTTCGTCAAACTACAACAGGCATAGTGAAGGCACCAAAAATATACCAACTATACGTTCTTTTTGCGAAAACCTGAAAATATCAACAAGAAAAGGAATACCGGCGAATTTACAAACTCTCTTCCGCGAAACCGACAAAAAAGATGTGGGCAAGGAGCTGATACTACCTCACTTCATACTGCATCCTGGCAGTACCAGGAGTACCGGTACCTGTTATACCCTCCACTTTTACGTTCATTTTCCCTGCAGCGTCACTATTGAAGTAAGTAACCCGGGCCTTACCATCTTTACCGGTTTTGACATGGGCCGACCAGAAAACGGTAGCACGGAAATCCGGACGGAGTGCTTCATCGGGAGTCATCCGGTCATAAGCAGGAGCGTAAAACTCCCGCTCTTTGCTGTAACCCGGAAGTGAATATACAAGCGTACCTGGTGCCGGCTCTTTCGAGTAATCGGAGTTTGAGGGCCCTCGCTTTGTCAGGATTGAAATAACACCTCCGGCTCCCATACCACCGAAAATCGAAGCGGAAGGACCTTTCAGTACATCAACACTTTCAATATCCTGCACACTTACGGAAAGCGCCATATCTTTGTCAACACTCATCCCATCCAGAAGAAAAGCGACTCCTGAGCCCCTTATGCTTACATCTGCGTTCATGCCCACACCGGTTACCATGAGCCCTGCCACCCTGCCCTGTATAAGATCGAGCACGGTCTGGGCACCACCTACTATCATATCCGACACCTTAAAAGTTGCATCAGCATTTCCGTAAATCTTTCTGGGGTCCCGTTCCTCCGTCCTTTTCCCTCTTACTACAACCTCCTGTAGGACACGGTTCCCTCCTTCTCTCGCCATCCTTATAACATTCTGATATTCACGTGCTCTTTTCAAAAAGTCCGCCAGCTGTTCAGCCTCAAAATCCACCGGACTATACGGTACTTTGATCAATGTAGCTACCGGGGTCGTTAGCGGAGTAACCATGATTTTAAGATTCCGGTTTCCCTTTTGATTCTGCGCCTGGATAAATATCTTGGTAGTATCTCTAAGGTCAAGGTTAAAAAAATTAAATACTCCTTTCTCATCGGTCTGCGCAGTTCCCATACCCTGCGTACTGTCCCTTCCGCTTATCATTACTGTCAGATTCACCT
>CAZAVR010000097.1:0-11075 GCA_964488435.1 uncultured Cytophagales bacterium
GCGGTATTGCTGCAAGAGGCGAACGCATGCCAAGTCCTTTGGATCAGTTGCGGGAGGTTGTAGAGGCAGTCAACATTCCTGTTCAGGCTGTAGGCGGACTCAGTCTGGAGCAGGCAATAGAGTGTCCTGAGTACGGAGCGCCAATGGTCGTATTGGGGGCTCCATTGACTATTGATGCCGATTCATTCAAAACCGCCGACGGTGATCTTGAAAGCTCACTCAGGTTGATTTGTGAAAAGATTCACTCGTACGGCGAGGTCGTTAAACAAAATTAATTTCAGACACTTTTTATTTATTCTTAACAGAAAAAAAATGAAATCAGCAGCGGTAGTGAATTACGCTCCGGAGAAGGGATCGGTAGAGATAAGGGAGATAAGCAAACCAGAAATCGGAGATGAGGATATTTTGCTCGAAGTGGCAAATGTCGGCGTTTGCGGGAGTGATTTACATCAGTGGACATCCGACCATAGCTGGCCGGTGAACTATCCTGTTGTACTTGGTCATGAGTTTGGTGGTCATATAGCTGAATTGGGCAAGTCAGTGAAAGGCTGGAAAGAAGGCGATCGCGTAGTGAGTGAGACGGCGGCGGTGATCAGCCCGGAAAACCCGATGACCAAGAGGGGATTATATAATCTTGATCCAACAAGGAAGGGATTCGGATACGGCGTAGATGGTGCAATGACCAGATTTGTTAAAGTACCGGCACGCCTGCTGCACAGAGTGCCCACTAATTTGCCCTTCGAAGAGGCTTGTCTGACTGAGCCATGCTGTGTTGCGTACAGTGCAGTGGTTGAAAACTGCCGTGTTTGCCCTGGTGACCGTGTGATTGTGCTTGGCCCGGGAACCATAGGGATTCTTTGTGCGGCTATGGCCGTTTTATGCGGAGCCGAGGTGGCGGTAGTGGGACTTCCGGCTGATAAGGGAAGAATAGCCATTGCGGAAAGCTATGGTTGTACGGGTATACTTGGTGATGCGACAGAGTGGGCTATGTCCAGAGACGGACTTGGTGCTGATGTGGTCATTGATGCTGCGGGAGCCAGCGCCACGCTTAAACTTGCCCTTCAACTTGTACGCCCTAACGGACAGATTTCCAAAGTGGGCTGGGGGCCTCAGCCGTTAAATTTTTCATTGGATCCGCTTGTTCAGAAGAACGTGACTTTGCAGGGAAGTTTTAGCCACAACTGGCCTATATGGGAGAGAGTTATCGCCCTGCTTGCCAGCGGCAAGATGAATGTTAAACCCATTATCGGGGGCGTTTGGGGAGTGAATGACTGGAAGGAAGCATTCGAGAAAATGCACAAAGGTGAAGTAGTGAAAAGTGTTCTTCGTCCCGTTTAAGTGTCTTCGAAAGTAATCAGGCCGGCTGGCGCACAGATAACATGAGACTGAAGGATAAAGTAATCATCATTACCGGTAGTTGTACCGGAATAGGGAAGGCTATTGCCCGGAGATGTGTCGCGGAAGGGGCGCGTGTCATCATTCACGGATTGGATGAGGAACCGGGAAAGGTACTGATTTCGGAGCTGGGGAGCGCAAATTCCGCCCTTTGGATTGAAGATCTGACGGTAGAGGGGGCAGCCGGAAGGCTTGTGGAGTGTGCCGTTTCTAATTTTGGGCGACTGGATGCTGTCGTGAACAATGCAGCGATGATTGTGGGTTCCGATGTCCACACCACTACGTTGCCTTTTTTTAGAAAAATCCTTGAAACCAATACGTTAGCTCCTTTTTCACTTATCCAGGCGGCACTTACTTATCTGGAACGCCAGAGAGGATGTGTGCTGAACATTGGGTCCGTTAATGCGTGGTGTGGTGAGCCTAACCTGATGGCCTACAGCGTCTCTAAGGGAGCTTTACAAACCTTGACGCGCAATCTGGGCGACACACTTCACAGGGAGAATGGCGTTCGTGTGAACCAGATTAATCCGGGTTGGGTATTGACTGAAAAAGAGGCGCTTATCAAGAAGCAGGAGGGCTTTGCGGATGACTGGTTCAAGGCTTTGCCGGCAGTATATGCTCCGGCAGGCAGAATTCTGTGGCCTGAAGAAATAGCTGCAGCCGCTATCTATTGGCTTGCAGACGAAAGCGGACCTATAAGTGGTCAGGTGGTCGATCTTGAGCAACATCCCCTGATGGGCAGGAATCCTCCGAAGGATCTTACCTTGTTTGAATAAATCCTATTAACCTTATTAAAAATCTTAATATGCCCAAATTAGCAGCATTTCCGAAGGCATTCATGCATGCGCTTTGTAAAGATGGATCGATGCGTGTATCGGAATGGATTGAACTGGCAGTGAAGCTGGATATCGATGGATTAGAATGGTACGCAGGGTTTCTGGAAATGGCAGATGAATCCAATTGGAAGGGATTCAGGCAACAGGTCGAAAGTCATGGAAAGGTGATTCCTATGATGTGCTGTTCTCCGGATTTTACCCACCCTGATAAAGCGTTCAGAGCGAATGAAATTGAGAAGCAGAAATTCTGGATCGATATGACCAGCGCGCTGGGCGGATCTTACTGTCGGGTATTGAGCGGTCAGAAGAGACCTGAGTTATCTATAGAGGAAGGAATAGACCTGGCCGCCTCAAGCATAGAGGAATGTCTTCCGTACGCGCAGGAAAAAGGTATCACGCTGATTATTGAAAACCATTACAAAGACGATTTCTGGGAGTATCCCGAATTTGCACAAAAGATGGATATTTTCTGTAAGCTGGTTGACAAAATACATCATCCTTTTTTTGGTGTAAATTATGATCCAAGCAACACTTATATCGCCGGCGAAGATCCTTTAGAGCTTTTGCGGGCAGTGTCATCGAGAGTGGTCACTATGCACGCCAGCGACAGATATCTTTCCGAGGGGACACTAGAGGATTTGCGGAACGAAGAGGGTGGCTCGGTAGGTTATGCCAAGCGCCTCAAGCACGGGGAGATAGGAAAAGGGTTGAACGATTATGATGCTATTTTTACAGAGCTGACCAGGGTTGGTTTTGACGGATGGATTAGTATCGAAGATGGTGTGGATGGTATGGATCAACTTCACAGAAGTGTGGTTTTTCTAAGAAATAAGATGAAGCAGTATTGGCCGGCAGGTTCCTGACGATATTTTTTGAATTATATTCTTGGCCTGATATGCTGGATTTTGAGAGATCTTTGTTTAACTTAATGGAAACACTAACACAGACAAAGTTCTCTCACTATGAAGAAAATTATTATTGCAGACGATCATGCCGTGGTTCGTTATGGTCTGAGAATAATGCTGGCCCAGTTATTTCCCGGGTTTCAGATAGAAGAAGCCTGGGATGGCGCCACTGTGAAGTCTGAGCTTAAGAAGGGTAATTGCGAGATTCTTCTCCTGGATTTGATCATGCCCGACACGGATCCGCATGCTTTGATTCATTGGATCAAAACATTTCACCCGCTTACGCGTATTCTCGTTGTTTCCATGAATGATGAAAATCTTTATGGGAAACGGATGCTGCAATTAGGGGCAGAAGGCTATTTAAAGAAAGACTCGTCTGCTGAAGAAATCGGATTAGCTGTAAAAACTGTGCTGGATGGCGGGAAATACATTAGTAGTCATCTTACCAATCTGATTGTAAATCAAACCATCTCAGGTTCAGCCTTGAATCCTTTTGATTCTTTGACACAACGGGAGTTTCAGGTGGCGAGTTATATGCTGCGTAACTTCAGTATGAACGAAATATGCGATCTTCTGAACATTCAGTATTCTACGGCGAATACTTTCAAACAGCGAATATTCGAAAAACTCAAAATTTCAAATCGTAAGGAGTTTTTGGATCTGGCAGCGATGTACGGTTTACAGGTTTAGGACGAAGTAAACCTGTAAACCATCTAGTTGCAATAATCACTGATTACTTTATAGGATTGAGCATGGCCCAGTTCCCCGGCTTTGCTCAAGTCCAGGCAGCCTTCGTTGAGGTTTCCGAGGGATAGTTTTATGATGCCTCGCACGTGAAAAGCCTCTGCATAGTCGGGGCGAATTTTAACCGCACTGCTGCAATCCAGTATTGCTCCTATCTGATCACCTGCTGCTGATTTTACAATGGCCCGGTGGAAATAAGCTTCTGCATATACTGGGTTCAGTTCGATTGCATAGTTGATATCCTGAATTGCTCCTTTAGGATCACCGTTTTTACTTTTGCTTAACCCGCGCATGAAATAGGCCTCAGATCGTTCCAGGGAAAGCTCGTCTATTTTGGTCCTGTTTTTTACCTGGTTTCTGAGATCGTCAAGGACCGTACGCGAAACCGGCCCTGTGTAAGCCAGCTTTTTTGACTCGATAATGAACGGGTTGTCCTGTGTAATGGAAAGGCTCAGATCCATAATTGCACCTTTTTGATCTCCCATCTTGCTCTTGGCAAATCCTCGTCCATATAGCGCTTCAAAGTCCCCGGGTTTAATTTCCAGGGCTTTGTCAAAATCGGCTATCGCGCCGGTGAAATCTTCAGTTTTTGCTTTTGCAAATCCCCTGTTGGCGTAAGAGGAGCCATCCCTCGGGTCAAGACCTATCGCACTGTTATAGTCTGCAATAGCGCCTTTGTAGTCTCCCAGTTTTACCTTTGCAAATGCCCTGCCGGAGAATGCTCCACCGCGTTTGGGTGTAATTTCAATTACTTTGGAATAGTCGGAAAGACTGCCTGCATAATCTTCGAGGGCCTGTTTGCAGCTTGCTCTTGCGTAGAGAGCCAGCACATTATTATTTTCGATGGAAATGGCTTTGTCAAAATCAGATAACGCAAAACGGTTGTTGCCGATTTTACTCATGCTTACTCCCCGGTTGTAGAAAGATCTCGCGTCTTCTGCATTCAGCTCAATGGCTTTTGTGAAGTCCTGTATGGCCGCCCGCTGATCGTCCTGGAAGCTTTTACTGACTCCTCTACTCTGGTAATACAGCGCTTCTTTGGGATTGATTTCGATAGCCTTGTCGTAATCAAGAACTGCCCCGCGATAGTCTTTTAAACTCGCCTTGGTAAGCCCCCTGTTAAAATAGCTCGGCGCGTGCGCCGGGTTGGTGCTAATTACAGCACTGAAGGATTGAAGCGCGCCCACGAAATCACCTCCCTTTGCTTTCGCATTTCCGTCTTCAAAATTCTCTGCTGCAGAACGTTGAGCGAGTATATCTGCTGACAGAATACATAATAGTGCAGCACAAGCCACCGTAAATATTTTTTTCATAAGTCGCGTCGGAGACAGCTGGTAGAAGACTCTATTTTTCTATAAAATTATTAAATAGATGATTAGGCCAAAAGGATAAACTGAAATTTATCTCTCAGGGTATAATATTGAGGTAAAGCGGTGAAAGGTCTCAAATGATTCTGAGTACTTTTCGTGTAGTAGCGGGTCAGGGAGAATTTCACGGGATATACTGAAGAAGCCCTTGCATGACCCGTAGTCATCTATTGCAGAAAGTGAGCGCATGCCGATAAGTGCTGCACCGGCCGCTGCGGCGTCCGCGGTGTTGTTTAACCAGACAGGAATTCCGAAAATGTCTGCAACCATCCTTACCCAAAGATCACTTTTGGCAAAACCACCATTGGCATATACACCCCGTGTGACTGACGGGTCCATAACAAGTTTAGCCACGCTATAGAGATTAAATATAATCCCTTCCATGACCGCGCGGACCATGTGTTTTTTTTCATGGCCAAGTGTCAGCCCGAGAAAGCCTCCTGTAGCGCCTGCATTCCAGAGCGGGGCCCGTTCTCCCAGGAGAAAAGGCAGGAAGCAAAGGCCGTTAGCTCCTGCCTCCGCTTCCCCGGCGATCTCAATCACTTTTCCGAACGAGAGACCGGTAAAGAACTGATCCTTCAACCATTGAAAGACAACGGCTCCATTATTGGATGCCCCTCCACTGATATAATGCCTTTCATCCATTATATAGCAGAATGTACGCATCCGGTCATCCAACATTACATGGTCGTAGCAGGATCGCACTGCTGCACTTGTTCCTATCGTAGCGGCCATGCTGCCCTGATAAAAGGCACCGCTGCCCAGGTTTGCAAGACAGCCGTCGCTACCTCCCAGCACAAGGGGAACATCCGCGGGAAGGGCAAGCAGGTTGCCGGCCGGGAGTGGTATTTGCGTGGTCACGTCTGCCGTGTCGGGTAATTTTTTCAGGGGTAGCCCGAGGTAGCTCAGTATTTCTTTATCCCAGCAGCGCTGTCTCAGATTAAATAGTCCGGTGGCTGAAGCTATGGATTCATCTGATAGTAATTGCCCTGTAAGTTTAAAAATGATATATTCCTTGATACCTATAAACTTTTCAGCACTGCTGTAAAGCGTTGGATTATTGGCTTTGATCCACATCAGCTTGGAGAGCGGCGTCATCGCATGTATAGGCGTGCCAGTCCTTTGATAAAATTCGAAGCCGGTTGCCGAATTCCGCATTTCATCTGCCAGAGCAGAGCTGCGTGCGTCCGCCCAGATGATGAGATCGGTTAATCTCTCGTTATGCTTGTCAAGCAGCATGAGACTGTGCATGGCTGAACTGAAGGAGATCGCTTCAGGTATTCCCGCAAGCCCGGGCAGCCTGCAGATTTGCCTGATAGTGCTGATCACGGCATTTAGAATCAGATCGGGGTTCTGTTCGGTGTGGTTCGGAGCCGGGTGAATCATGTCATAACCTTCGGAAAACGAGGCAATCACTTCTCCGTTAATTTTAAATGCGATGGACTTTACACTTGTAGTTCCTATATCACAGCCTATCAGATAAGACATAGTCGGCGGTTTGACGGGGATTGAAAATGGTAGATGATGATCAGCTATATTCCCTAGATAAAAATGTAAAAAGCCCTCTGAGCGACTCAAAGGGCTTTCTGCGAATTTTAATACCGATTAGCGACTTATATTCAGAACCTCGAATTCGACCATTCCGTTGGGAACTTGTATGCTGGCAATTTCCCCTACTTTTTTACCAAGAAGACCTTTGCCGATGGGAGAACCAACGGATATCTTTCCTGCTTTCAGATCGGCCTCTTCCTCCGAGACAAGCATATAGTTGACTTCGGCTCCATTCTTCCGGTTTTTAATAGTAACCTTCGAAAGTACAGCCACCTGTGAGGCATCAATGGATGATTCATCAATAATACGGGCATTGGAAAGAATCTCTTCCAATTTGGCAATTTTCATTTCGTGCATTCCCTGAGCATCCTTAGCTGCATCATATTCAGCATTCTCACTGAGGTCTCCCTTGTCCCTGGCTTCTGCAATCTGACGGGCAATCTCTGTCCTTCCTTTGGTTTTCATATCGTTCAAATCAGCCTTCAGTTTGTTAAGGCCTTCTTCGGTGTAGTACGAAACTTTTGCCATTACTCTTTTATTATATAGGTTTGCGAAAAAAAAAGAACGGTATTTCGACCGTTCTACAAGAATATATTATGATCTCGTAGCTATCTGTTACGTAATTTTGCTTCGGTAGAAGATTAGAAATTTCCGTTTCATGCCGTATGAAATAAACATTATCTGACAAAAATAATAATATTTTAAAGAAAAGGCAAGTGCAAATTAAGGATAAGACACCCCTATGCAGAGAGATTTGAGAATAGTTTTTATGGGTACACCGGATTTTGCGGTACCCGGGTTGAAGTTGCTTGTCGAGCGTGGTTATCAGGTGGTGGCTGTAATTACTGCGCCTGACCGCCCCTCGGGCAGAGGTTTGAAAATGGTCTCCTCTCCTGTGAAGGTGTATGCGGAAAGTCAGGGGTTGACTGTTCTTCAGCCGGAGAAGTTGAGGGGTGAGGGCTTCCTGCAAAGCCTCCGGGAGCTTCGTGCAGATTTGCAGGTAGTGGTTGCTTTTCGTATGCTGCCAGAGGTGGTTTGGAGCATGCCGCCCCTGGGAACCTTTAATTTACACGCGTCACTTCTACCTGATTACAGAGGAGCAGCACCTATCAACTGGGCGGTGATCAACGGAGAGAAAGAAACAGGGATAACCACCTTTCTTATCGAGAAGGAGATAGATACCGGAATGATTATTTTTCAGGAAACAGAGCCTATTAGTGAAGATGATGATGCCGGCACACTTTACACCCGGCTTATGGAAAAAGGCGCCTTTCTGATTTTAAAAACAGTACAGGCTATAGCCTCCGGGAAATATCCTGTCGTTTCGCAGACGCTTACCGGAAGTCTTAAGGAGGCGCCAAAGATATTTAAGGAAACCTGCCAGATCAATTGGAACATGCCTGCCAGGGATCTCGTCAATTTCGTAAGAGGACTTTCACCTTATCCTACTGCCTGGACGACCATCAACGGTCTTTCGGCCAAAATCTTTAAAGTAAGTATAGCGGGCTATTCGGAGGAAGACAACGGATACGAGATAGGAGATTACAAAAGTGACGGGAAAAAAATACTGAAATTCAAATGTGCCGACGGATGGATAGCTGTCGAAGAAATCCAGCTGGAGGGCAGGAGGAAAATGAAGACAGACGAACTTCTCAGGGGCTGGAAGCCTGGGTCATAGTAGTCTTTTGTACCGGAAGGTTGCCTCACGACGACCGACACGATTGTTATTACATACGTTTCAGATACTCATAAAAGCAGATACAAGATAAACCATCAACAGGGTAGTGACACCCATCAAAAGCGAAGAAACGGAGTAGACGCGGAGCATCGTTCTCATATCAAGGCCGGAGAAGTTAGAAATTACCCAGAAATATGCGTCGTTCGCATGAGAAATCATCATGGACCCGGCTCCCATAGCCAGTACCGCCAGCAATCTTCCGTTTTCACTGTCCATGCCCAATACAGGCAACAAGGGGAAAACCAGCGTTGAGGCGGTGATGATGGCTACTGTCGAAGACCCCTGGGCTGTTTTCAGGGCGAATGCAATAAGAAACGGTAGTAAGATGCCCATACCTTCGCCCGCGCTCATATTTTCGAAGTGGCTTGCAGGATGGGTCGCGGAAAGCACCGCTCCGAACGCACCTCCCGCTCCGATGATCACGAGTATCCCTCCCGCTTTTTCGGCTCCCTCACTTAAGACTTTGCCGATGGTTTCTGAATGTGCGCTGCGAACATTGAAAGAAGCCAGCAAAATCCCCACCAGCAAAGCGATCACCGGTTCACCCAGAATAGAGATCAGGCTGAGGAAAAAACCGCCTGGTGGGAGTTCCATTTCCAGAAATGGTTTGGCTCCGATAAGGACAATGGGTACGATCAACAGCAAAAAAGATGAAACTGCCCCTGGCAAATGGATGTCGGACGCTTCTTGGTTATCAGGGCTGTCATCAGCAGGCCCTTGAAGGCCTCTTCCTGCGTATCTCGCCCAGAAGTATCCTACGGCCGATGCGGGAGCAGCTACAAGAATGCCAATAAGTATCAGCCGTCCAAACTCTATATTCAGATGAGCTGCTGCAGCGCTCATTCCCGGGTGAGGAGGAATAAGACAGTGGACAGAATACAAGCCCGTGGCCAGAGATACGGCGAGGGTTGCCACTGACAAGCCGGTGCGGGCAGACAATGATTTTACCAGCCCGCTTAATACAATATATCCCGAGTCACAGAAAATGGGCAGCCCTGCGATGAACCCGGTGATACTCAAGGCAAGAGGTGCTTTTTTCTCTCCGGTCTTACCTAAAATGAACGCCGCCATTACACGTGTACTGCCTGTACGCTCCAGCATAACTCCCAATACCGTACCCATGATAATCACGAAAGCCAGCGATTTCATCACATGGCCGAATCCTTCTTTCATGGCACCGAGGATTTGTTCAAAGGGCATGCTCACCCCAATGCCGACGACAAAGCAGGCCGTAAAAAGTGCGAATACCGCATGAATGCGAAATCGCGCAGTCAACAGAACGATGACCGCAATGGCGGCGAACAATACCGTTAACAGATGCGTAAAAGAAACTGATGCCATCGGACAGCTGCACTAGCGGGTTTCAAACAAAGGCGCTTTCTCCGGTAATCGCCCTTCCGACAATCAGGGAATTGATTTCCTTGGTGCCTTCGTAAGAGTAAATGGCTTCGGCATCGGCCACGAAACGTGCAATGTCGTATTCAAGCAGAATGCCGTTACCTCCAAACAGCTCCCGGGCGTGGTCTACGATTGATCGCATTCGTAAAGTACAGAAGACTTTGGCCAGAGAGGCGTGTTCGTCCGTCAGGACACCCTCATCCTGTAATTCGGAAAGGCGGTACACCATGGTCTGCATGGCCGTCAGGTCGCCGAGCATCGTAACAAGCAGGTCCTGCACCAGCTGAAAAGCAGCGATAGGTCTGCCAAACTGCTTTCTATCCATGGTGTATTTCAGCGCCGCCTCGTAAGCACCCCTGCCGCAGCCCACCGCCTGCCAGGCTACGCCCGCCCGTGTCATGCGCAGGACGTTCGCCGTGTCTTTGAATGAATGGGCTTCCTGGAGCCTGTCTTCTTCGGCTACATAACAGTCCGTTAGCGTGATCAATGCATTCTGCACCGTCCGTAAGGCCATTTTGTCTTCCATCTTCACTGCTTTGAATCCAGGGTTTTCTTTTCGGACTATGAACCCTTTCACCTGGTTGTCTTCTGTATTTCTGGCCCAGATAATCGTGATGTCTGAGAACGTGGCATTGCCGATCCATTTCTTCTGACCGTTGATTACCCATCCGTCACCTTCTCTCCGGCAGGTGGTGGTAAGTCCTCCGGCTGCCGCTGATCCTACCTCCGGCTCTGTAAGTCCGAATGCACCAATGATTTCCATACGTTGCATGATCGGCAGCCATTTTTGCTTCTGTTCTTCGGACCCGCAAAGGTAGATGGAACCCATGGCAAGCCCGCTGTGAACGCCGAAAAACGTGGAAATCGAGGAGTCTACACGCGCCATTTCCATCGCCAGAAAGCCTTCCAGCAGCGCCGATTTCCCAGGACACCCGTATCCCTGATAGGTCAACCCACAGATGGAAAGCGCTGCCATTTTAGGGATAATGTGCATGGGGAAATGTGCCTTGTTCCAGTATTCATTGGCAATGGGTCGGATTTCAGTTTCCATAAATTCCCTTACCCTGTTCAGTATTTCCTTGTCATCTTCGGGAAGTGTCCTTGTGAGATCGTAAAAATCCCCATTTACCTCCGGACGAGC
>CAZAVR010000098.1:0-11040 GCA_964488435.1 uncultured Cytophagales bacterium
CGACCTGGGCATGGGCTTTGTGCTCTTCTTTGTTTTCGTGAGGACGGCTGTTGGGGATAGCGGTTTGGTAGAGCGGGATCTGTGCCTGGGCTATTGAGGAAAGCACGCAGCCAATAGCAAAAAATAAGTAGACGGTGTGTTTGCCATTTGCAAACCTTTTTAACCTATATTTTAGTAGGGGGACATTAAAATTTATCATTAAGCCTAATTTGTAGTTTTCGAGTTTCAGATAGGTTAGAATTTGAGCAAGATGAAATTTCGTGAATCATAATTATTATGTTAGTATGTATAATTTTCTAAATCTATTTAAAAATTTTCAAATCAAAAAGAGTACTTGACCGAAAGAAGTGTCCTTAAATTAGTTACCGGTACAGGGTTTGCTACTTTTCCTTTCCCGTTGCCATTCTGAACTCCGTAAGAAGCAGTAGTATATTCCCCTTCAAGGGAGACGCCGACCGCACCGGATGCGTATATTAAACGGGGCGCTATCCTATATATGCTGTTAATGTCTGCTCCCCTGGCGTAGAAAGCCCCATCTGTTTTATTCCCTGCCCCCAGGTTTTTGGTGTAGCCGCAAAAGACACCAAAGTTGAAAACCCGTCTGTTGGATTGGATGTCAATCCAACCCGAAGCCGTATTGAGATTCCGGTATTTTGCTTCGACGTTATTGTCATCGGTGTAATGGCTTTCCGCGTATCCACCGAGCAAAAGGAGGTCGTAAGCATTCTGTGCAAAAACACCCTGTGTTTTTAATGAAAACATCTTTGATCTGATACTGATAAATCCGGTTAGCGAAATACTGGAAAGTGATTGGCCGGATTTGAAGATAGTACCTTGTGTGTTTGTATAAAAAAGCCTTGGGACGATTTTTTTGTAATCTACGCCAATCCCGGCGGAAACAATCAGCGAATCGTTTCCATGGAGCGCCTGCAGGTGGATATTAGGGATTCCCGAATTCCTAAGGTAGTGTGAACCCGGACCGTCGGGACCCGTGCCGGTAAAGTCGCGCTGAAATAATGCTGCTCCCAGCAAAGACGCATTGCCGAACGACTGCCTGACGCGGATCTGCGGATTCCGCGACATGGGATGAAATGGCGCTCCCGCACTGAAAGCGATTACACCCGGGAAAAATCCCTGGATAGACATAGGGTGCCAGTCCTGGCCAATCACGAGCTCGGTCGTCGGCCAGTTTAGCTTCATATACGCATTGAACAGCCTGACGCCGTTCAGGTCACTAAAGTGCTTGTTTTCGTTTCCGTAAAAATCTACTTCGACGAGTCCGGTCGATTTGGCCGAGAAAAAAGACGGTCCCCTGATCTCACTTCTTAACCGGGAATGAATACCAAGCATATTCATTCCGGACCGGGCGTTGATGTCTCTTTGGCTGGCATCCAAAAAGGTATTCGCAGGATATAATGTTACCAGGGCTTCGCGGGCATTGACCGTTTGCCGGGTGTCATAAAATATATCGTACTTGATAAACCCTGAAAATGTCAGGATACGGCTTGCTTTTTCCTGTCGACCGCGTGCTCCGCCAGCGGTATCCCGGATGGTACATTCCAAGCTGTCCTTCTCCGTGTGTGCGGTGAACCCCATTTGATGGCGGCAGACAGCTGTAAATATTCCAAAGAAATAGTGGACAATAGCCAGCGTAATCAACCTTATCATTGTCTTATCTCGCTTTCACTAGTATTTCAGATACATAATGTATAGCAGCAAAGCTTCGATATCGGGGCTGGTCAAAACACCCCGGAACGAAGGCATCTCCGCTTCATACCCCTTCACTATCCTCTTCTCAGGCTCCAGGATAGACTCAGTGAGATAGGCGTCATCGGCCACGGCAGTCGACCCGTCTGTCATTTTCCTTTCTGACCCATACAATCCTTTGAAGGGTGGGCCGTACATTCCCGCCGTCTCTGTTCCGGCAGAATGGCACCCGATGCAGCCCATATTCTCAAAAAGTTCCTTTCCCCGTTCCCGTGTGATCGGCGGGTCAGAAGCTATGAGTGAAGCGATCTGTTCTCTGCTCAACAAAAGCTTGCCAAGATCCACCCCCGGAAAATCCGTTATATGAGGGCCAAGATCTTCTGTATGATTTACACTGAACCAGATCCCGTCATCCAGGGGCGTGCCGTCTTCTGCGGTCAGCCTGTATAAAACTTCCATCTGGTCTGACTCCTTCATGTCGGGTATCAGCAGGAGTACCTTTTTCTTATCATCCGATATATAAGATGCCAATACGGGCAGTATTTCTTCCCCGGCTGTCCCATCGGGTCTAAAATGCCCTGAACCGTATTGGCCTGTACGCATGTAGTTCCAGCGTTTCACCCGGTAGCCGGAGGTATTAGCGGCAGCCCCTGATGCCAGCCTGGAATCAAAACTAATTACAATACCTTGTTTACCGGCTCTGAAACCATCGGGCATATAGCTGCGCTTCCCTGTGTAGCGTAGCCTCTGGACAGCGCTTATCCCTTTGGAGCTGCTGCCGAAAAGATTGAATCCGGCCATGTATAGCTGTCCGTCGGCGGGGCCGATAGCTCCTTTGAGAACCGGAGTGGAATAGGTGGAATGGATAGGTGCCACCGCTCCCTGGAGTGTTGTTGAAGTGGAATCGATCAACACCCGGAACAAACCTGGTTTTCCAAAAGAAAAGTGCACCAACTCATTGTTTAACGGCCCCATTTTAGCGCTAGTCATCCATACCTGGCTTCCCGCCGAACGATCGATCCGGTGCGGGATCCAGGTCAACGGGCGCTCGGCTTCCGGATGATCGTTCCTGTGGCCAGTGGCGGGTACGCCAAAAAAGCCGCCTTTTTCTACCCGGTATATGGGGGTAGCCGGCACATAATTACCTTGCTGATCTGTGGCAGTAATAATCCCGGACCGGGGATGTACGCCCAGGTAAGGTGCCCGGAAACCAGTACTGAATACTTCTGCCTTTCTTCCGTCCATTGAAATTTTCATAATCACTCCCGAGTGATTGGATCCCGCTCTGAAGCCTGCGGTGAGTGTCGTCGTTATCCCCGGTCGCGCGGTAACCCCGCCTCCTTTTGCGAGGATGATCCCGTTATTTTTCTCCGAAAAAACCATATCGGCCGCCCATTCATAGGACTCGGCCGACTGCTGCATCACATCGCTGAAGTTTTCATAGTAGTCTGCCTCTCCATCACTATTCAGATCATGTAGCCGGACAATTCCTTCCTTGCCGAATACATAGATCTGCCCACGGTAAACCTCTATGCTCATAGGTTCGTATAATCCGGAAGCAAATCGTTTCCACGACAGTTTTTCAAGCCTGTCGCTGATTCCTTCTACCGTCCAGACATCGCCTTCAAAGGTGGTTACGACTGCCTTTTCGTTGCTTAAGAACGCCAGGTCTGTCACTCGAACGTTCCGTTTCCAGGGATTGGGGAGAGGTAGCGTAAGCAGATCAGTCACAAAAGCAGACGTGTCGGGCGTTACCTTGCCCTTTGTCAAAACCTTTTCGGGCCAACGGCCGGTACTACCTTTCCTGAATTGGGGAATTTCAATTTCTGTGGAATCTAAAACGCGGTAAAAAAGGTCCAACTGGCTGGTTGTTCCCTTATGCAATACTACGGTAACCCTTCTTTTTGCGTCCGAAGGCGGAAATACAGCGGTTAGATAGCGGTCACCGGTTATCCGGACGGAATTATTTCCTCCAGTGCCCCTTTCTTTTATCCCTACAGCCATCACCGAATCCTTTTTTTCTCCGAAATAAACAAGCCCTGTTTTGGGCCGAACGGTACCGGCCGATCCACCGGCGAGTTCGACGACATTGAGATAAAGCGTATCCTGAGATGCGCCTATCTCCAGCATTCGCGTGAAGAAAGCTTTTCCATCCCGACGTTCACAACCCGGCAGCTCGTAAATTTCCGTGTCGGAAACCTGGTAGGATAGTACTACCTTATTGCCGTATACGTATGCTCCCTGCCAGCGGGCCAATGTATCCGGCAGGGGCCCCCAGGTAAATCCTTCCCGCCGCTGCTTTTCGGGCCGTATTTCGCTGAATACAGGTTTTCCAGAGGCCCATCCTGGATAGATCCCGTTTGCCATTTCAGGCCGGCCGGCTATCTGCGGGACTGTGTTCTTTTTATCGAAGTAGTCGTTATAGGACACTTCCGGCAGCATGCTTTTGGTAAGGTGCCCGCCGGTCCAGGCTACTGACCAGCGCAGCAAGTCCCGGTCGAAGCAAACGAAGGTACTATCATCGAGGTTCACGATCAATCCCCGCGCCACGACGTTGTTTTTGGAGAACCGCTCTCCGATATTCCGGACATCAAGGTATGTGCTGATGAACGGAAAGTCCTTTTCAACAAAGGGGTTTAATGAAAGAGTGTCGAAATTGTTTTCCGTAATTATTGGAACCAGCGAAGAAACTGAACAGCCCGAGATAGAAATAGCTGCTATCGCTCCGGTAGCCAACAGGCGCGCAAAAGTTCTGCTCAAAAACTTATTTGAGGC
Organism: uncultured Cytophagales bacterium; assembly: GCA_964488435.1. Classification (GTDB taxonomy): domain Bacteria; phylum Bacteroidota; class Bacteroidia; order Cytophagales; family Spirosomataceae; genus JBEBSO01. The sequence continues at coordinate 4,483 of CAZAVR010000098.1, forward strand.
CATTTTATCAAAATATTCCGGTATCCCTTTATTTAATATCCTCTATCCACCAATGCTTGATATTAACGCTCGCTCCGACTCCATACCCGACCGTCCCCTGGATCAGCACTTTTGGAGGGGTATTATTTATTCCCCGGACTACCTCAATGGCTGAATACGAATCCTGTGTTTTTTGTATCTTTTTCAGATACCTGCCTGCATCCCAGTCTATCCCGTTTTCAGAGGCATACAGCACCATGTTCATAGGGTCATTTCCGAAGCTTCCACTGCGCCCGACCATGAAATAGTAGCTGCCAACTTTTTCGCTCATTTGTGCATCGCGTATCCGTTTGGCCATATAAGTCGTTTTTATTTCGCTCCAGGTTTTGCCTTTGTCGTTGCTGATCACGTAGGGGAAATTGTGCTCGTCGTCGAAGTCGTATGAATAAACGATAAACCGGCCGTCATCAAGGGCTTTGGCTGTCATATAAAAGAAGCTCCTTTTATACTTCCGGTTTTTGAACAACCCTTCACTGACTTTGGAGAAGGTTTCTCCGTTATCTTTCGAAGCATAGAAAGAGTATTCTCCGGTGCCGAACCCTCCTATAAATACCGTATAAATCACGCCGTCGTGTACAAAGGATGCCCCGTCGTCATTGGTCAGGCTGAGCTGGCGGGCAGAGGCGATAGGGTCGACTTCCCTGGGCTCGGTCCAGGTATGGCCGTTGTCGTAGCTGAGGATATACACCGGCGTATTGAAACCATCATAGTTGTCTGTTGCACTCGCCATTTGCCTCGAGAGGAAGGCTACCAAAGTCCCATTGGGGGCGGTGATGACCGATCTTACAAAAGAAGCCACATAAAGCTGGTCTTTGCCCAGCTTATCGCCGTTGACATTATTCAGATCCCAGGTTTTCTTAGAATATTCAAGTACGACAGGCTTGCCCCAGGTTTTGCCGCCATCAGACGAACGCTTGTACTCCGACCAGCCGGCGATCCCGTGACCCTCTAAAATCTTTCCCGAGACATTCGTGTAAAAAGCGATAACATCCCCGTTTTTACATGTGGTCAGCGCTGATCCATAGTGCCCCGACCGGTTTGTTGATTCATGGTCGATAAACATAATCCCCTCATTCGGCACATTTTCAGGCAGTATCTTAAACCCGTCGTAGGAAATCCTCCGTACACATCTGACGGACATGCCGCTACCTTTACGGAGAAAGCTGAAACGGCCCGTCGTATCGATAGCGGCATGCTTATATCCAATGCTGTAAGACAGGGCTATTTCATTCAGTCTTGGAGTTATTGTCCAGTAATAGGCATACTTCCCCAGGTCGTCAAAAGAACCGCTAAAAGAACGTATGCCTGAAGGAAGTGCTTCAAACCCACTGGTAGCAGAAACGTTTTGAGTTCCTGTCCATCCCGCCTTGCTTTTGAGCTTGGATCCCCCGTTTTCCCCCAATTCATTCATCAGATCCAGCAATTGTTCTCTTGCGGGAATATCCCAACCCGCAGGGCTCAGGCCCCTTTTATCGTTCACGGCATGCCAGTTGTACAGCACTCCATATTTCTTCGCCGTGGCAGGGTCGTTGTTATAATAACACCACGCAGGGGTGCCTTCGGTTGCTGCTCTGGCCCAGTCTTCGTCACTCTTCGCCTCAGGAATGGGGTCTCCGTTACGAAAACGGGTAACATTCAGGTTTTCCGTTGTCCATTCGTTGATACCGATGGCAACAAATGGCTTTTTCTGCGAAAATGATTTACCGAAAATCAACAAAAGCGGTAATATCATTATCAAACCGAACGGCAGTTTTTTCGTTATCAGGTCTTTAATTATATCTTTTGCCATCTCGAATAAGCTTTTGCTAAGCTGTGCAGGACTAATAGCCGTCATTTTGTTTCAAATTAGGATTAACATCCATTTCACGCAAAGGTATGGGCATCACCGAATGACGGGCGGTCACTGTAAAAGCCAGTCCTTTGGAAGCGAAATAGGCATTCATAACTGGTTGAAGCCGCCCGGTCCGCACCAGGTCGAACCAACGGTGTCCTTCCAGGAGGAACTCCAGCTGTCTTTCCTTTTCGAGGGCGAGCCGGAACACAGATTGGGAGAGGCCCGAAAGCGCAGGCAATCCTGCCCGGGCCCTTACCTGGTTGATATAATCATGCGCCGTCTGTACCTGGTTTTGCTCGTTCAATGCCTCGGCATACATCAGCAATACGTCGGTATAACGAAGAGAAGTGTAGTTGATGCCGCCGTCGCCCTGCAGACCTGTGGTGAAGTCGACAAATTTCAACCCGTGGAGCTCTTTTTCATACCTGCCGCTTACCAGTCTGACAGAGTCCCCGATAGATGCCGGTTTTCTAAGGTCACCGGTTTCGTAAGAGCCTGCAACCTCCGGCGTCGGTAGAACCCTTCCCGATCCCTGCATATTGTTGGGGAAAATGGCCATATCGAAACGGGCGGGCGTAAAGATCGAGGAAAAAGTATTTCCTTCGCCTACATTACCGGATAGATACTTGATCTCGAAAACCGACTCGGGAAGTTCGTCATTCCCATTAGTAAACAGCTTTTTGTAGTTTGCCTCCAGCCTGTAGGTATTGCTGTCGATTATTTGCTTCAATATACCTGCTGCCTTGTCGTATTGCCCGCGGGTGAGGTAAACCTTCCCGAGGAGTGTTTTAGAAGCTCCGGCGGAAGCGCGCGATTTGCTAAGACCGCTTACATCCGCCAGCAGACTGGCAGCACCGGTAAGATCCTTCTCGATCAGGTTGTAAATCTGGTCTACCGGTTTACGCGACATGTCGAATGCCATAATCTCGTTAGGGCTGCGGAAGGCTACTTCTACCAGTGGGACTTCTCCGAAAATCCTTACCAGGTAGAAATAAGCATAAGCTCTGAGAAACAGCGCTTCTCCGCGAAACTGGTTCTTTTGCGTTTCGTTGAAATCTACACCGTCGATCCGGGATAAAATGTTGTTGGAGCGCGATATGGTGGAAAAGCAGGAAGTCCAGATTGCGCCCAGAAAGCTATTGCCGGCTGTAGGGTTCATCTCGTCAAATTCCGTCTCTGCTATAGTGGGGGCTGTCCAGTTTATTTCGGCATTGTCGGTAGTAAGGTCCCCCAGGTAGGTAATGGAAGCATTGTGCAACCCCTGAAGGCCGGCGTAGTTGCCTATAAGCGCACTTTCAAAGTCGCCTGCATTTTTATAAAAGGAGTTTTCGTTGATCTCATGCTCCGGCTGTAGTGTCAGAAAATCGGAACAGGAAATTGTGATCAGCCCTACCAGTATATATAATCCCAGTCTTTTCATCGCGATAAATTTTTGCAGGTTTAAAAAGATGTTCTGATGCCGAGTGTAAATGTCCGGGGAAGCGGATAGTTAAGATAGTCGATCCCGGCATTGACGATATTGTCGCCCGTTGTGCTCGATTCGGGGTCGTACCCGACATAGTCCGTAAAAGTATAAAGGTTGGCAATGTTGAAATAAACGTTAAAGCTGTTCAGTTTCAGTTTTGATACAACTGAAGAAGGAAGGTCATAGGCGAGACTGACATTCCGAATCCTGACAAAAGAATTGTCGAACAGATAGTGGGAAGAAACTCCAAAGCTATACGCATGGTTACTGCGGATAGCTCTGGAAATGATTCCATCTCCCGGATCGGCTTCAGAACGCCACCGGCGATCCTGTATGGCAAGACCGTTCTGAACGCCGGCAGAGCCAAGCAGGGAGGAGCCTCCGTCCAGGTATGTATAAGCGCCTTGCGACCCCACCAACGCTATGCTCAGGCGCAGGTTGCGAAAAGAGAAGGAATTGTCAAAGCCCCAGGTAAAATCCGGCCAGGGGCTTCCCAATATTTGGCGGTCATTCTGATTGATGATGCCATCTCTGTTGGCGTCTTCGAATTTAATATCCCCGGCCTGCGTCCTGGGATGGAACAGCGCAGCCCCGTCCAGCTCGGAGCTGTTCATGAACACGCCCAGCTTGCGGATCAGGAAAAAGCTAGCCAGCGGCGATCCCACTTGTGTAATCTGAAAGTCGGAATTGGCGATCCTCCCTCCCTCGGTGGCGAGTTTGAGCACTTTATTGCGGTTGGCGCTAAATGTAAAGCTGCTGTTCCATTCGAAACCCTTGCCTCGTATATTGACCGTATTCAGCCCCAGCTCTATCCCCTTGTTTTCGATGTCACCGATGTTTTGGGTAGAACTGGTAAATCCGGAAGCGGCAGGTAATTGAACAGCCAGGAGCAGATCTGTTTTAAGATTGCGGTAAATATCGGCGGTGAGGTTGATGCGGTCCTGAAACAGTCCAAGATCTACCCCCAGATTGGTCTGCTTCGAGATTTCCCAGGTGAGGTCATCGTTCGACAGGCTGCTGGGTATCAGGCCGGGCTTCAGGCCGTTATTTTCTACATAGCGAGTGGCTGATAGTAGTCCTATATGGGTGTAATTACCGATCTGATTATTCCCTGAAATCCCGTAGCTGGCCCTGATCTTGAGATTATTGATCCAATTGATGTTTTTCAGGAAATCTTCTTCAGCGATATTATATCCCACCGAAAAGGATGGAAAATTTCCCCATTTGTTATTTGTACCAAATCTGGAACTGCCGTCACGCCGTATAGTGGCGGTAAACATATACTTCCCTGCATACGAGTAGTTGGCGCGGGCCATCCAGGAGAGTAGCGACCATTCATTCAGTATCTGAACGCCCGCATTTACGATTCCGGCAGAAATATACGGTACGTACTCGGTAGGGAAGTCGGCCGCCCCGACTGACAGCCGGTCATCACTGCTTTTCTGAGCAGTAAAACCCACTATCCCATTTATGAAATGCTTCTGATCGAAAACTTTATTGTAATTGAGGGTGTTCTCGTTTAGCCAGTTAAGCGCCTCGGTCTTGGTAGCCCCGGCGGTAGCAGGGTAGTTGAGCGAAGTGAAATTAGGAACTGCCGACGACCGCCATAACCGGATGGCATTGCTGTTGTAGTTGATCCCGACGGTACTTTTGAAAGCCAGGTCATTACCCAGGTCTATTTCGATGAAATTATTGGTAAAGATATCCATCGCTTTTCGCCTGTCTTCTGTTCCATTGCTTACGGCCAATACATTTTGCAGGAACCCGAGCCCGTCGGTCACATCAGCCTGGTTGAAATAGTAGTTCCCGTCAGCGTCATATACCGGTATGGTCGGCGCTGCTGATAAGACGTTAGACAGAATACCCCCCTGGCCGTAGTGTGATTCGGTGTTTGCAAAACGGCCATAACCATAAGAACCGTAGGTCGAGGTGCCGATCTTGACCCTCTTGGCAATCTGTGCATCGACGTTGACCCTGAGGTTAAATCGATTATAATCAGAGTTTATAATAATCCCCTCCTGGGAGAAATATCCCCCGGAAATCATAAAACGGGCCTTTTCGGTCCCACCTGCGGAGGACAACTGGAGATTGCGCACCGGCGCAACCCTGAAAATAACATCCTGCCAGTCAGTGTCCGTCGTGATGCTTTCCGGATTCCGAAATTCCGGCCTAACCCGGGTAGCAGCAGAACGTACACTATTGGGATCATCCCTTTTCCCGCCGGCATATACCCAGGCATTGTCTCTGGCATCGGCTACAAATTCAGCATATTGCCTGGAATTCAATAGTTTTAACTTATTGGCGACTTCCTGAAACCCGTAGGAGGCATCCACACTGATCTGGGATTTTCCATAAGCTCCTCTTTTAGTTGTGATTATGACAACTCCGTTGGCGCCCCTAGATCCGTAAATAGCTGTGGCAGACGCGTCTTTCAGTATCTCGATCGACTCTATATCCGACGGATTGATGGACGAAAGCGGATTGATACGGGTGGCAGTATTGTTGGCCATGGCAGCAGACGAAAAGGTGCTGGCGCCGTACGACCGCATGTTAGACCCGCCTCCTCCGGAGCCGATCGGAAAACCGTCTATTACATACAGCGGTTGGTTACCGCCTGTAATAGAACTGATCCCGCGAATAAGGATATTGACATTCCCTCCCGGTGCACCTGTAGTCTGGCTGATCTGTACCCCCGGAACTTTCCCCTGCAGCATCTGGTCGAAGCTGTTGGCGGAAGGTTGGAGAAACTGTTCTGATTTAATGCTGACTACAGACCCGGTAATATCCTTTTTCCGCTGCGTTCCATACCCCACTACCACCACTTCCTCCAAACTCTTTTCATCCACTTTCAGTGAAACATCCAGGCTTACTCTGTTCCCTATCTCTACCTCCTGAGACAAATACCCTACAAATGAAAAGATCAGGACGTTATTTTCACCATCCGGTACCGACAACTCAAAACTTCCGTCTATCGCCGAAATAGTACCTTTTTGGGTACCTTTTAAGACAATACTTACCCCCGGCAGGGTTTCTTCTTTTTCATCTGTCACTTTGCCGCGGAGCACCCTGTCGACGAAAACACCAGGAGAAAGCACCTCCCCGTCCATACCGGCAGTTTTCTTACCATCAATCAATAATATATACTTTCCCGACACCTCATAGCTAATGCCCAGCGGAGCCAGCATTTTGTCGAGCAGCTCTCCGAGCTTTTCCTGCCGTG
>CAZAVR010000099.1:0-11022 GCA_964488435.1 uncultured Cytophagales bacterium
TGGAGGACAACATGAACCTGGCCGAGGAATTCGTCAAGTACATCATCGCCTATGTGTTGAAGAACTGCGCCGATGATCTGGACTTTCTTCACAACAGACTGGCAGAAGAAGAAAAAAACAAGCCCGCACAGGAACGTGCATTGCCCCTGCTTGACAAGCTCAACGCTGTGGTTGACCTTCCTTTTGAGCGGGTAACCTACACAGAAGCCGTAGACATTCTGGTGAGATCCAAACCTCACAAAGAAGGCAAGTTCCAGTACCCGGTTTCGTGGGGTGTCGATCTGCAGAGTGAACATGAGCGCTACCTGGTAGAAAAGCACTTTAAAAAGCCGGTGATACTGACGGATTACCCAAGGGAAATCAAGTCATTCTATATGAAACAGAGCGAAGACGGAAAGACCGTCCGTGCCATGGACATCCTGTTCCCGGGTATAGGGGAAATCATCGGAGGAAGCCAGCGGGAAGAAAACCTGGATAAATTACTCGAAAGGGTGCATGAAGTGGGTATTGATCCGGAAAACATCTGGTGGTACCTCGAAACCAGAAAATTCGGCACCGCCCCTCATTCAGGTTTTGGTCTGGGCTTCGAAAGAATTATTCTTTTTGTAACCGGAATGTCAAACATACGGGACGTGATTCCTTTCCCAAGATATCCGAAGAGCGCCGAGTTTTGATTCGGTCCGGACTGAAGTATCGGTTGGGAAGAAGCAGATATCATAAGAAAAAGTCAGGTATTAGCCTGACTTTTTCTTATGATCTTAAGATATCTTACAATTCTTCGATAAGCAGGTTTTTCCAACGAACTTTGATTCCACCGCCGTCATGAATCTGAAGTGCAATAGAGCCATTGGCAGCTCCTATTTTGGCATCCTCAAAATCCACCATCGCGTTTCCATTCAACCAGGTCTGGAGGCGGCCTCCCACCAGGCGAATACGAAGCGTATTCCACTCACCATACTTCAAAAATTTCTCTTTTTCATCAGGAATTTTCTGAATCCAGCCGCGGCCATAAGACTCATACACGCCACCGGTATCCTGGTTAGGACCTGCCACTTCCACCTGCCAGCCAGCTACTTTGGTACCCTCCACCGACGACCTTACAAAAACACCGCTGTTTCCGTTTGCTTCCTGTTTGAAATCAACCGAAAGATCGAAATCTTTGTAAAGCTTCTCGGTTTTAAGATAACCATATCCCTTGTCAGGGCCGCTCTCACAGATCAGCTCTCCTTTTTCAACGTACCATTTTTCTGTTCCATGAACCACCCATCCTTTCAGGTTCTTTCCATTAAACAGTTTAGTTTTTTTCTTTGGTGCCGGACCATCAGTACCAGCCACAGCCACCTGGCCCAGGAACAGCACCGCAATGATGGCGAGAATAGATTTCAGTTTTAACATTGTATTCAAATAGTTTAATATTGGTTAAGCCCAGGACCTCTCCTAAAGCCCTTATTGGATTTCAAATCTAAAGAGTTGGACTGTGATTAGCAAGTGTATTGCTATTTACCTACCGAAATAAGATTTACAAACATCCGGTAAGCACCAGGCACACCGGCAGGTAACTCTCTGAACCAGGACAGACTTGTATAAACATAATTTCCCTTTCCATACCTGGCCACAAGAATACCGCCATCGAGGGGATTACTCCCAGGATCATTTGACGAAATCGGAGCCTCATATTCTGAAGCCCACTCCCGGGGAAAGTACAATCCCCTTTCCTGGACCCAACCGTCAAAATCCTTAGACGTGATTTTATTGGGATAGTTTAATACGCGGCTATCCGGCTTCAGTATACGAACCTCTGCGTTCTCCACCGAAACCCGTTCCCTGCCGAGTTGAAGTGGATAGGGGCCAAGTTCAGGTACCACCAGGCTGCCGTCGGTATTGTATTGAACAATAAGGTTCCCTCCCTCCTTTACGTAGTTCATCAGGGTGCGCTGATGAAAACGGAGTCGTTCAAGTGTATTGTAAGCCCTTACACCTAAAATAACCGCATCGAAACGTTTCAGATTATCTAAATAAATGTCCTGATCACTCAGCACAGTAACCTGATAGCCTATTTGGCGAAGGCTTGACGGAATTACGTCACCTGCTCCCATAATGTAGCCGATCCGCTCACCTTTTTTGACCAGGTCCAGCTTTACAGCCCGGCTGCTGGCTTCGGGGAAGTATACCTGTGTGGGAATATGACTGTAGACGATCTGACCGAAACCCCGGTTATAGACTTCACCATCCAGAGTAACCCTCGCCTTGAGTTCAGCATCGGCTGTCACACCCGGCGGCATCACCCGAAATTCAAACCACTTTTCCTCCCCACGGGTAGGCAGCTCGAAATCAATGGCAGCGGGAGATACCCGCCAGTCAGGCGGCAAATCGATGGACACCGCGCCTCTGCAGCCGTCTTTGCCTGCTTGCACCTTCACGCGAACGACCTTCTCTACGACGGCATCAAAGACGTAAACATCCTGATCCAGGTTGACAAATACCGGTGGCGTGATGACCAGCGGCCTGTATACCTCACCCGCGACAGGATCCTTTCTTCTGTTTACGACAGGCACATCCAGACGAAGCGTCTCCCCGGCAACAGACAGAGTCACCCGAAATACGACCGGAGGGATATTCTCAGCCAAACCGATTTCACGCTGGTCCTCCACAGAAAACAGACCGGCATAGCCAATTCCCGTTCGTAACCAGTACGGCTGACTGTACCCAGCAGAGCCGGGAATGTCAAGCTTCCATGTCATGTGATTGGGCACATTGTTCCTCAACGGCACCACCATCGCTGAATCGACCGTGCCAAACGGTATATGGATCGATTTTACCATCACGGGTACAGCCGATCGGTTCAGCATCTCCAGGTTTACCTCCATACGCTCGCCAGGTGTATAAGCAGGCCGCTGAGCAGTGGCTTCCAGGTACAATCCGAGAAGTTCTTTTAGTAACTGATCTGCTTCCGCAAGTTTTACAGACTTCCAGTAGCCATCTGGCAACCGGGTCAACTGCTTTTTCACGGCCAGCAAATCCGGCACACTTAACGACGGATCCGAAACTTTGAAACGCTGGATTAAAGATTTAACCGCTTTTTCTACCTCCTGTCCGCCTTTCACTCTGGCCCAGCTTGTATTCACTCCCTGAAAAAGATCAGCGGTCGCTTTCTCCCCTTTGGTATGCTGGAAATACTCAATAGTACTACCCCTTGTACTCAGGGAGCCAAACCCCTGGCTCTTGTGCATACTTCGGCTCTCTGCCGACAATTCTCCGTATGACTTTCCCAGGCGTGCATTGTAAGTACCTATATCGACTTTCAGAAACCCTTCCGCATGTTTCAGTAGTTCTTCCCGGCTTGAAAAGCTCCATACACCCAGATTCCAAAGCAAGCGCTTCGCTTTCCAGGGCTGCAAATATTTCAGTTGCTCCGGGAACCGTGAAGGGTCACCTGCCGCGTCAAAAGCTTCCTCAGCCAATAACGACGAAGCGCTATGATGACCGTGCCCGGCCCGCGCATCAGGGGGAAACCGGGTTACAATCACATCCGGCCTGGTATTCCTGATGACCCATACAGCATCTGCCAGAACCTTATCTTTATCCCAGATGGTAAATGTCTCTTCGGACGATTTCGAAAAACCAAAATCATTGGCTCTCGTAAAATATTGCTTTCCACCATCAATCCTGCGTGCCTGCAGCAATTCCTGGGTGCGAATCATGCCCAGATGCTCCCGTATTTCAGGGCCTATCAGATTCTGACCGCCATCGCCACGGGTCAAAGAAAGATAGCTCGTATTGTACAGTTTCTCATTGGCCATGTAAGCAATAAATGCGGTATTCTCGTCGTCCGGATGCGCCGCGAAATAAAGCACATTGCCCAGTACGTTCAACTTGAGAATGTCCTGGAAAATCTTCGATGAGGGTTGCTTTAAAGGAGCCTGTGCCCGGGAAACAGTGATAAAGCCCAGGACAAGCCATAAGGCAATTACTAAGGATCTGATGTAGAAAAAGAAGCGCATGGCTGTTAAAAAAGATTGAGAAGCCAGTTTACAAAAAAAACAAGGCTCCTGCAACAAATTGCAGAAGCCTTCTTAGAAATCATACGAAGAAACAGACGATGTTATAAGGTAAATCCAAACTGGAATACTTCGTAAGGAGCATCGAGATAAAGTCCTTCAAACTGAACCATACTTTCTGCTTTCCCGGCAATACTCTGCTCAAGCTCTTTTACCGATTTAACAGCTTTGCCGTTTACTTTCGTGATCACAAAGCCTTCTTCCACACCTACACGGGCGAGTTTACCACCCTGAGTAGACGTCACCTTGACGCCACCATCCACTTTGTAACGAGACAGGCGCTGCTTTTCCTGGTCACTCAGGTTACTGAATGAGCCACCGAGGGTTTTGAGCGCAAGCGCCGACTCATCCGGCTTTACAATATCAGAGTTCCCGGCCAGATTCTTCAGGGTAACCTTGTAGTCACGCTCCTTACCATCCCTGTTCACTGTAACCGTTACCTTATCTCCGGGACGGTGGATTCCGATAGACTGCTGCAGTTCAGGTACAGTCCCTATTCTGTTTCCATCCACTTTCACAATCACATCTCCTTTGGCGATACCGGCCTCTTTTGCAGCACTGTTTTCAGAAAAACTACTTACATAAGCACCAGAATTCACTTTCACTCCCAGATCTTCCGCTTTGCGGCTGTCAAGATCTTCCAAGCCGATCCCGAGGTATCCCCGTTGTACATTTCCAAATTTTATCAAATCGGTCGACACCTTCTTAACTATACTGGAAGGTACAGCGAAAGCATATCCTGCAAAGCTGCCCGTGGGGCTCGCAATAGCTGTGTTGATACCCACCAGTTCACCTTTCAGGTTCACCAAAGCTCCCCCGCTGTTTCCGGGGTTCACTACAGCATCGGTTTGTATGAAAGATTCGATAGCATCACTGAACCTCGGCTCATTCTGATCACCTCTCGACCTGTTCTGATAATTACGGCGTTGCTGGCTTTGTCCTATGATACCAAGTCCTCTTCCCTTCGCGCTCACAATACCCGCAGTCACGGTGGATTCCAGGTTAAAAGGGTTACCTACAGCGACAACCCACTCTCCAACCTTTATGGCATCAGAATTACCAAAGGTGATCGCCGGAAGAGTTTTTGCCTCAATCTTGATGACAGCTATATCGGTGGAAGGGTCAGTTCCTATCAGTTTCGCTTTGTACTTGGACTTGTTGTTCAGCGTCACCTCCAGCTCGCTCGCACCTTCTACCACGTGATTATTCGTTACAATATAGCCGTCCTGAGTAATAACTACCCCGGATCCTGTACCCTCGGAGCGCTGAGGGCCACCGCCGCCGCCACCAAAATCGTCACCGAAAAAATCCCTGAAAAAATCAAACTGTGAGGAAGGGCCTCTCTGCTGCTGCCTCACCACGCTGGAGCGAATATGCACCACTGTAGGTGTAGTTACTTCCGCTGCTACCGTAAAATCACCAGGAACTCCTGATGGCAATGAAGTAAACTTCACCATCGACTCAGGTGAAGATTCCTTGAAAATAACATCATGTTCACTGGCAGGCCCAAAGAGCTTGAAACCAGTAATGGTTGTAGCACTCGAAAGAATACCTACCAGTATCAATGCTTTCCAATTGGTTCTCATATTTTGCTAATTAAAAGGGTTAATTTGTACAGACCGACGGAGCCTCGCCCAGGCAGCCATTTTCGTAATTTTTAATAGTAAACGTACGAAAATAATAACTTATTCCCGTACGTTCCTACTCTTAACATAATTTAACTTATGCTATTTCGATATCTCTCGATGGCTTCACTTTGGCCTCTTCCTTCCGGGGAAGTGTTACTAAAAGTATGCCGTTTTCATAGACCGCCTCTATCTTGCTTCCATCTATAGAATTGGGAAGAGTGAAGCTGCGCCGGAAAGACGAAAACTTGAATTCCCTGCGTGTATATTTTTCTGCCCCCTCCTGTTCCTTACTCTCCTTCTGAGCGGAAATAGTTAATTGGTTTCCATCGAGGTTAAGCTTGATATCAGACTTCTGAAATCCGGGTGCAGCAACTTCAATACGAAAGCCGTCCTTTGTCTCAGCGACATTCACCGCCGGAACATTTCCGTTAAAGTTCGGAGACAGGAAATCTCCAAGTGCTTCCTTACCAAAAAGACCCTCAAATAATCCAGGATAATAACCGTTATGTTTTGCCACGTTGTTCATGATATGTTGTTGTTTTGGTTGTTGATATTTTCGACAATCGGACACCAGCGTCCGTATGTCTATCCTACTATCAATAAATATTCCCGGGCGCATTCTTCACCAAAAAAGATGCCAAATTGTCTGAATACAGTATAAAAACGACCAAACAAGAGACAACATGTCACTATCTTCCATGGATTACACAAAAAAAGCCCCGATCAACGGGGCTCCTGTTACTCATTATTACGCTTAGCCGCCAATTTCCTTTTCGATAAGCCCGGTAATTTCAGGCGTATCCCAGTGAGAAGCACCAATTCCCTGCTCTAAAATTTTCCCCTTGTGAATCAGGTAAGTACGAGGAATAGCATTCCCATCAAGCTGTACGGGGTACAATCCCGTATACTGATAAAACGGGAGTTTGTAACCCTTTCTCTGTATAAAAGGCTGAACGACCTCAGCATCCTCATCGGAAACTACATAAAAGGCTACCTTCGGATTGTCTTTGTATTTCTCATAAAGAGATTGAATACCGGGCATTTCGATATTACACGGACCGCACCACGTAGCCCAAACATTCAAAAAAATAAATTTCTCCGAATCCATATCCACCGCATTACCCTGAAGATCCTTTAAACCTGAAAGGTAAATACTTGCCTGCGCATTGTCACCTTGCTGGGCCGGAGCTATATGGGTCGTTTCCGGAGCCGGCTCAGGATCCTTAAAAGAATAATAGGCGGCAAAACCTGCCACCACAACTAACAACACGATTAAAAGAATTTTCGGGAATGATTTCATACAACTCTTATTTTTCAGGTGATATCTGCAGATATTGCTTTTTGTGGTTTATTTAGTATTCTTACAAAAATAGCATGAGTTCCAGATATAACCTCGACATTTTCCTGAAAGAGATAAACTAATGTTCTTCAAGAAATTTATAATCCGGGTCAAATGGATGCGTCCCCTGGGTATGGCACTGTTTCCTTTTGTACTGATCAAAGAAAAACCCCGCAAAACGCTTTTGAATCACGAAGCTATACACCTTCGACAACAAATGGAGCTTGGCATTCTGCCGTTCTATGTCTGGTACCTTATCGAATATGCTATCCGGCGTATTAAGTTCGGAAACCATTATCTCGCTTATAGAAATATTTCTTTTGAAAGAGAGGCGTTTGCAAATGAAAAGGACACCAAATATCTCAGAAGGCGCCAATACTGGCAATTCCTGAAATATCTCTGATAGCATAGATCAATGACAACCGCTGCCTGTGAGGATATAACCGCCGGCTGTCTTCCGTATGTTAAGGTTAAGGGATTCAGCGATAATATGCAGTATCGCGTCCAGGGACTGCCCCTCAAACCGGGCGGTATAATGACACGCAGTCAGTTCTTTCCCTGAAAGGCTGATATCAGCATGAAACCCTCTGTTCAGCGCATCCACCACCTCCCCGAGGGTATTCGCCCGAAAATCATAAATACCTGTATGATAAGCCATTTCATTTTCATCATAACTTATTGTTGTCAATTCGTCATCTTCTCCTATACGTGCGCTCTGCCCCTTGGCCAATACCACCTTCCGGGTAAGTTTGGCTACCTGCACCTTTCCTTCCTTTACATCGACCCTTAGCGGATATGCACCGTAAGCCTTTACGTTAAAAGAAGTCCCCAACACTTTAATGTCTACGTCGCCTGCAGCCACCACAAAAGGGCGATCTGCATCGCGAGAAACATCAAAGAACGCTTCTCCCTTCAAGGAAACAGACCTGGTACTCCCCTTAAGTCCATCAGCATAGGAAATGGAAGAATGATGATTAAGAAAAACCTTACTTCCATCCGGGAGGTCGACCTGTTTCATGCTGTTTCCACTGGAGAAGGTCAGTAAAACTGGCTCCGGAGCAGGCTTAAAAACAAGCCATCCCAAAGTAAGGGCAACTAGAAAAACAGCTGCAGCATTCCAGTAATTGATCTGATAGGTGCGTCTTAACGGTTGTACGGAAGTCGTTTCGGCGGCATACATTCGCTGCTTTACCTTCGTCCATGCCTTATCTGTGTCAACCTGACGATCCGGCTGCTCTGAAAACCGGCTCTTCTCCCAAATTTTCCGATATGCTGCCAGCTCCCTCTCACGCGAAGGATCTGCTTTCAGCCAGCTATTCACCTCCGCGACCTCCTCAGCGTCAGCAGCCCCGGCCAGATATCTTGCCAGAACATGATCCGATATGTACTCCTTAGCGCTCATAATAATGTAGATAATCTCCCATGTACAACAGACTAATGACAAATGAATTTAATAACACCCGCTGCCGGCAAAAGCCAGATCATAAGCGGCAGGTAATCTGCAAGCTCATTTCTGAGAATCTTAAGCGCCTTACCGATCTGGTTCTCCACCGTTTTCACCGAAATATGAAGCCTGTCGGCTATTTCCTGATACTTCAGTTCTTCAAACCGGCTCATTCGGAACACCAATTGACATTGCTCCGGCAGCTTTTTAACGGCATTTTCTATCTGTATTTCCAGTTCATGCCCGTGCAAAACTTCATTCAGCGAGTCAGCCCCTTCAGAAAATACATAAACTGTATAATCCTTATGAGCGTCCCGAACCTGAAGATGCTTGATGCGATTAAGGCAAAAATTATGCACCGCTCTGTATAAATATGATTTGAGAGAAAGTGTTATTTCAAGGCTCTCCTTCTTCTCCCAAATATTCAGAAATACGTTCTGCACCACCTCCTCCGCTTCATCCAGATCCTTCAGCAGGGAAAGCGCATAGCGGCTCAGCCGTGGATAGTAGCCACGAAACAACTCCTCAAAAGCATGTTCCGAGCCTTCTCTGATACCTGAAATTAACTCTGCGTCGGTCCGAGACACCATTATTTATATTTGTTCCGGCACAAAAATACATTTTCCTAATCCTGGACAAAGCAACGTGACTAAATGTTTTGCCCGCAATATCCGAAAGCCGCTCCCTCTGTATCAGGACAATCGGACCAGAGAAAACCCCCATCCCACAGAAAAAAAAATAAGATCTGCAAATGATGAACAGAAGTCTGTTCGTTTTAAGCAGGTGCGTCAAAAAAATAAATCGGGAGGCATAGGGGTAAGCTCAATTCCGGTTGTCTTCTATTAAAATCCAAAAATATATCTCAAAATACCGTTAGTTCACCATGAAAAACCAGTTAAAAAAACTATCCATCATTACTTCAATTGCGCTACTGGCCATACATTTTCAAGCATGTAACGTAAATGAGGCGCCGCCCCGGGGAAATGCTACGCGTGATTACGGTCTGACTGACTTCGATCGCCTCGAAATGGGAAGCGCTTTTTCCATCGTAATCAGACAGGGAGCCGCGTTTTCGGTTGAAGCCCACGGTGAACTCAATGATCTTGACGATCTTGAAATTTACGTAGAGAACAGTAGCAGAAAGTTAAAAGCCGGCTATCGCAACCGCTGGCGGAACAGGCGTCCGATGGAGATCACGATCACCATGCCTGTACTGCGCGAAGTAGAGTTTTCCGGGGCGACCAAATCGGATATAGAGGGATTTGAAAATCTTGACACCATCGAATTCGAGTTGTCAGGCGCTTCGAAATCGTACTTCCGTGGTTCATCAAGAGAAATAGAAGCTGACCTCTCCGGCGCATCAGAGCTGACGCTCGAGGGCCAGGGTAACCGCCTTGAAATCGACCTTTCGGGTGCTTCCGATTTCCATGCCTACGGGTATCCGGTAAAAAATGCAGAAGTAGAACTTTCAGGGGCATCAAGGTCCCGGACAGCTGTATCTGACCGGCTCAAAGTGCAGGCAAGCGGAGCAAGCAAGGTGTATTACAAAGGATCCCCGTCGCTTGATCAAAATCTTTCCGGAGCAAGCACCATAACGAAGGAGTAGGGCGTTCCCAAACTCAATATAGCAGCTGGGGCTGCGGACTATCGTCCGCAGCCCCAGCTGCTATTCTATTTTGTTCTATTCTGTTTTGTTCTATTTTGTTCTGTTCTGTTCCGTTTAGATCAGCTGGCTATTGCCCGGCATCGCGACAGGATAGCTCCCGTCATCCTTCGGCATGATCTTCGGCGACGCATCCCAGGCGAGCCGTTCCGGAAACAAATCGACTTTAGAATTAAAGGCCTCATCCCAGGTAACCACTTTACCCGTGTAAGTAGCCATACGGCCCATGATCCCGGTCATGGTGCTTTTGGCAGCATTTTCCATATCCGAGAATTTGAACTCGCCTTTCGCTACCGCTGCAAAAAGTTCATCGTGCTCCACCTGATAAGGATTGCGATCGTTTTTACCATCGTGCTGGTAAATCACCTTTCCCTTGTAAGATTTTAAAGCCGTTTGGTTGAAACTATCTATCCGGCCCTTTGTCCCCACAAACGCCTCGTCTACCTTTCCGAAGCATCCGCTGAACTGGCGGCTTTGGCTCGAAATCGTGGTGCCGTCCGCATACACCATATCAAGTATGTGATGATCAAAAATCTCGCCGAATTTCTTATCCGTACGGGTTTGTCTGCCGCCGGTTCCCTGAATCGAAACCGGATAGGATCCCTTCACCCAATTGGCTACATCTATGTTGTGAACATGCTGCTCCACAATGTGATCTCCACACAACCAATTGAAATAATACCAGTTATGTACCTGGTACTCCATCTCTGTCATTCCCGGCTTGCGGTCCCTCACCCACGGACTTCCGCCCATCCAGTAAACCTGCCCGCCTACAATATCTCCGATAGCACCATCATGAATGCGCTTAATGGCCTCCAGATAGTTGCTCTGGTAATGGCGCTGAAGTCCCACCACCACATTCAGCTTTTTCCTTTTTGCTTCTTCTGCCA
>CAZAVR010000100.1:0-10977 GCA_964488435.1 uncultured Cytophagales bacterium
CCTGGGCATAGGCAATAATCGTAGCGAAGAACAACGCTTCACCCGCCTGGCGGATGATCTCCTCTTTATTTCCCTGAAAAGGGCGGACTTCGGGCTTATACAGAGCCGCCGCGCTAAGCCTCTCCTCTCTGTACGACGAAATAGTACGTAATGAAACCGAGATATCTATCGTTGGGATAGCGACAGGCAGATCCATCGCATCCTGCGATGTCCATTTGCCGGTGCCCTTGGATCCTGCTTTGTCAAGTATGAGATCGAGTACCCTCTGCCCTGATTCGGGATCGGTCTGAAGAAAGATATCCCTTGTTATCTCCACAAGGAAAGACTGTAATTCTCCCTCGTTCCATACTTTGAATACTTCATGCAATTCGTCATTCGAAAGCGAAAGCCCCCTTTTCAGCAGGTCATAAGTCTCGCTGATCAGCTGCATGATTCCGTACTCTATTCCATTATGTACCATTTTAACATAATGTCCTGCAGCATCCTTACCCATGTAAGCTGTACAAGGCTCCTCATTTACCTTGGCTGCAATAGCCTCCAGGAGAGGTTTCACATGATTATAAGCCGACAAATCTCCACCCGGCATGATACTCGGCCCTCTGCGTGCACCACTCTCTCCACCTGAAACACCCATTCCCATAAAATGAAACCCTTTAGAAGAAAGATATTTCACACGTCTCAATGTATCCGTATAATGGGAATTCCCACCGTCAATAATTATATCTCCCTGATCGAGAAATGGAAGAAGGCTTTCAACCACATCGTCTACAGGCTTACCGGCAGGTACCAGCAAGGTGATGCGGCGAGGTGTTTGCAAACCAGACACCAATTCTTCAAAGGTGGTTACACCTTTTACACGTGTACCCGGCGTAGCACCACTTTCCAAGGCAGTGGCTTTTGCTTCGTCTTTATCAAATCCAATCACGCTGAAACCATGATCGGCCATGTTATAGAGGAGGTTCCGGCCCATTACACCGAGACCAATCATTCCAAAATCAAATTTATTACTCATCGTTTCGGTCAATTCTTAAACTTACAGACTACGATTAATTGAACATTGCCGCGCAATTTAAAACAAATGACCGGAAGAATCATCAATCCGACGGGTGTACGGGCCATTTTGCAAACTCATCTTCAAAAAAGATCTTCCAGGCTAAAAATCTTCACATCAGCCTCCGGAATCCGCTGCAAAAAAAATCTGCAGGAATAAACGTTGCTACAGGAGCCATAGCGATGGCAGTATTTACACTACCGTTATCCGTACCGTTCAAAGTCCCAGGACGAACGGACCGGGTGCTGTATACCCGAACGCAATACGGTTAGGACACACAAGCCCCCGAAAGAAACCCAAAGAAGTCTCATTCTTCAATAAAGCCCCTTGAATATAACGAAAACCGCCCGGCAGGAAGAAAACACAAGGTGAAGGAAGATAACCCAAAAAACACATTTCAGACACAAAACCCAGTGTCCGGATCCAGATTTCCTCCTGTTCGGAACTCCCGGATCAGTAAAAATGCCAGTAAAAAAAACCGGCCTATAGCTCCTTTTTCAATTTAATCATCGTACTCAGTTCCATCACATTGGTCACCCCCAGCTTATCAAAAATGCGGGATTTATAAGTACTCACTGTAGAGAGATGCAGATTCAATATTCCCGCGATTTCTGCAGTCCCGTGGCCCTCAAGCAATAATTGGGTAATTTCCCTTTCACGTACCGACAAAGAATATACCGAACTGTTTGAAGAGCGCTTCGGGTTGATGAGAAGATTAATACTCTCCTGTTTCATCGTATCGCTCAGATACTTGTTATTCAGGAAAATGCTCTCAATAGCACGCTTGAAGTCATCCTCAGAGGCGTCCTTTGATAAGTAACCGTCAGCACCCGCTTTCAAAAAGGGGAGCGCATATAGTTGTTCATCATAACTGGAAAACACGAGGATACGTATATCCGCTTGTTTCGCCCTGATGGTATGAATCATGTTCACATTATTCCCGCCGGGAATATTGATATCCATAATAATGAGATCAAAAGGCTGTTTACCGAGTGCCTGAACAGCTTTCTTAAAATTATCTACCCCGGATATCTCAGCATCGGGGAGCAGGTTTTTTAACAATTGCTTCGTCCCTATCATTACGATCGAATGGTCTTCTGCAATCAGGATTCTTTTCATAAAAAACTAAGGATTCGTTTATTAAATAACTATCAAAAAATACTTGAGGTACTGGGTTTCAGGATTTAAGAATTCAAAGCGAACCTTTAAAGGTACCACTAAAAAATGATTTAGTCTCTTTTTTTACATTTCGACAAGTTTAACTCCTCCTGCATACGCCGAAGAAAAAAAAGAATCGGGTCCTGTATTCGGAAAGTACGGCCCTGTCGAAACCGACTCTCTAACGTCGGAACCTCCTGTATATTATACATCATTCCCGCGCTGACAAAATCCATTTCCGGTCTATAGTCAGCGTACGTGCCAACGCCCATCATAAGCACGGGCGTTATGGTTCCGATATATGCCCCGCAAAAAAATCGGCCCAAACTACCCATCATCACTGGCCCGGTATGAAAATTTTCACTTCATTTTTGCAATCCGGCTCAAATTACACGCACTCATTGCAAGTATTTATGAGAGTAAAATAGCTTGAAGGTCTATGAGAGCTACAAAGGTTTGTCATAATACTACTACAAATGTAGTAATAAATCTTCATCATTATCCGCAATCTACTACATAATATTCTGATGTAGCATTATACATTTGTTTTACCTTCCTGTCAGAAAGATTTATCAAACCTCCCAAGGTATCTAATTGTCTAAGATTCGATGGAGTCGCCAGGGCGACAATTTCCGATAAAAATATAGTAAATGTGTGTGTAAAGTAGATTAAAGCCTTTCCATCCTATGGTGAGGCTTTTTTGTTTTCCTTGCTCAAAACGCACCATACAGATACAAAAGACCCCGCTGCGCCCGGTACTCGTTTCTGTCTGCTACCATTATCTCCGGAATTCCCCTCTGCACTTGGCCGGCTTCCCGAAAAACAGAAATGAAAATTCTTTGCTCTGCGATTTGCTCCGGCATACAGGTCTATACGACAGAACTGTATAAAGAGCAAGAATCATCCAGGAATAATTTAATTGGCGCCTCACCCCTTTCCCTCTAAACCTAATATATCAGAACCGCCATCCGCTCTGCGGACAAGTGACAAATACGTAGTACATTTTCTACAGTATTCGTTTGATATTTAGCTAAAAATCCGCCATTTACTACATAAAAGGTTTTTTTGGCCTTCTACATTTGTCATGTGATCGGTCGGAGAAAAGTGCCTGAGCAACTCCTTACCAGTCGCAATTCATACCAAGTTTGGGTACACTTTACTACTTTAATAAAATGCAAAATGTGTTATCAAAAGTATTGCCTTAGATTCCTCCTTTTATACGCATGTTTACTAAGTATACAGGGGCTTTGTGGAGAAGGTAACCAAAAACTAACACGAATGAATATTTCGGGTGCAGCCTTACTTCCGGCTTTGAAATTATCAAAGACAAACATAGCAACTTTTGAGTTGAAGGGTCATGTATTTCATGACGCGGACGGAATTAGTAACCATATTATTGATCATAACCAAACCGGGACAGGTATCAACCTGAATGGTAACCTTTCAATAGTACTTGCCCGGGAAAACGGAGAAGCTCTCCTTGCGGCAAGTGTAAGTAGTTCCGGAGCTTATTCTTTTTCAAATGTAGCGGAAGGCATATATTTACTTATTCTGACCAACCAGCAGGTAGCGGCAGGATCTTACCCCAAACCGTCACTACCCGAAAATTGGGTAAACGTGGGAGAGCAAATAGGGGAAACGCCTTCCTTAGGCATAGACGCAGAAGCTGACGGAAAAATATTGGTGTCTCTGAACAGTCAAACCGGAAACGTAAATTTCGGAATTCAGCAACCCCCTACCGCGGATGCCAAGGCATACTTTATACCGGCACCTTTCCAGGGTCAGGTTATCCGACTGAACGGAACACTGCCCGGTGCTGTGTCGTCGCCGAACCAGCTGACCGGACAAGACCCGGAAGATGCCAGAAATGTGGGAGGTTTGAACGGAAACACTGCCAACCGCAAACTTATCATTACGTCATTACCAGAAAAAGGAGTGTTAATGTATGCCGGCATGCCGGTAGCTCCCCATCAGGTAATAGATAATTACGACAAGAATGAACTGGAGATAAAAATAGACAGTCCCTCATTTTCGATGATCGACTTCGCCTATTCTTACTACGACGCCGCGGGATCGGTTTCACCATCCAGGAATTATGTTCTGAACTGGATAACTAACACACCACTGCCCGTGAAACTGGAAAGCTTTTTAGTTTCAAATGCGGGAGGAGAAGCCGGAAACCTGGTTAAATGGAGCACCTCGTCTGAAGAAAATGCGGATCGGTTTGCAGTGGAAAGAAGTGAAAACGGACTGGACTGGAAGACATTGGGAGAAGTAGTTGCCAAAGGAGAAAGCAAGCTATTCAACAGCTACAGTTTTTCAGATATCGTGGAGAAGAAAGGCACCTATTACTATCGCTTGAAAATGATAGACATGGACGGTACTTTCACATACAGCACGATGAAGAGTATTCTCGTTCAATTGTCAGGAGCATCCTATCTGTACCCCAATCCGGCAGTCAACGTAATACATTTAAAAACTGAAGTAACAGGTGTCAAGAAAGCAATATTTTTTGACGCATCCGGAAGCAGTATATCTTCGACATTCTCTTTTTCAGACAACATGATCGACGTTTCTCAACTGCCGGCCGGAAAGTACTTTGTAAAGATTACAGATCAAAAAGGAGTTACAAGTCAATATAAGGCCACTATAAGTCGATAACCCAAAAATATTAGGAGTACCTATAAGATAGTAAATGTGTGTAAAGTAGATTAAAGCCTTCCGGCCTTGCTGGATGGCTTTTTTGTTTTAGGTTTCAGAAGATCAGGTACTCTCGGATTAATCCCGACTTTTCAGCGCAAAAAACCTCCATATCAAAACTGTAAGGATTTTGTAAGGGTGGCTTTGAGCCGTTCTGCGCGCCCATGCACTAAGTTTGTTCATCATCCCGACTCCGTATGCGCTTTCCAAACATCCGTGATAGAAGCCTTCTGGTACTGATCGCCTGCCTGCTTTTACTGTTGCTGGGCATAGGGCTGGTCTGGATGCATTACGATGCCGAACTACTGCGATTGAAACAACAGCAAAACGACATAAAACTTTACAAAGACTAACGAATGAAAAGCTCCTGCTCAACGATTGCGTGCGGATGGACCGCCTGGATCTTCTCTGTATCAGAAACTATTAAGCTGCTCCGTTCGACAAAAACAGCCTCTCTGTTCATACTACTGCTTTCCGGCCTGACAGTCTCCGCACAGCTTAATCACGACGGCAACGGGATTATCTATGTAAAAAGCGGGGCAAGCGGCAACGGCTCCGGCTGGGACAACGCGACCGGCAGTCTGCACGAGGCCATCCATGCCTCCGGAGTCACAAAGGTATTTGTTGCCATAGGAAACTACGACGTGCCTTCACCCAATAGCTTTGTCATGAAAAATGGCGTGGAAATATACGGTGGCTTCGATCCGGCAAATGGCATTCAAAATCTGAATGACCAGCGCATTCTTCCCAACCACGGTACAGCTCAAGGTTCCGTTTTGAACGGAAAAAACGAACGCCCCGTCATCTGGAACCACAGCAACGGTGTCACGCCTTCCGCTATTCTGGACGGCTTTACCATCACCGGCGGTTACTCTGCTACCAACGGTGGCGGTATTTATAACACTGGCACTTCACCGACACTCAGAAATTTGCTTATTACCGGAAACAGTGCGGGCAACGGAGCGGCGGGAATTTATTGTAATGATGCTTCACCTGTGGTGACCGATGTGGTTGTCAAGGGTAATACAGGAACCAATTACGGTGGCGGCGTGGCTAGTGCCAATGCATCCTCCCCGGTATTTACCAATGTACTGATAACCGGGAACACAGCCGGTACAGACGGCGGCGGCTGGTTTCATGCAGGCAGCGGCCTTCCGGTACTGGTCAATGTCACCGTGGCTGCTAACACGCCTAATGCTTTGACACAATCTGCTTTAGGCTTATTTTCCCTTTCCAATTCCATTGTCTACGGGGGAATCTCAGGGGCACACACTGCACAATATTCTTTGATAGAAGGCAATACTAGTTTCTCAAGCGGAAATCCAGATCCTGCCAATATCGGTCTCGATGATTTGTTTACTGACCCTGGCAATGGCAATTTCACCTTATCCGGCAATTCTCCGGGAATAAATGCCGGAAACAACACCGTGTTTGCGGGTCTTACCCAAAACACCAGAGACCTGGCCGGAAACGCCCGGGTGTTTAATTATACCAAGGGTGGTATCATTGATCTCGGCGCCTATGAGCGCTTGATCAACGTAATGCCTGATGCCGGCGGAACGGTTTATATTACGACCACAGGCTCAGGCAGAAACAACGGAACCAGCTGGTCCAATGCCTCCACCGACTTGCACAATGCCATCCACGCAGACGGGGTACAGAAAGTATTCGTGGCAAAAGGTACTTACCCCGTGGGAGAACACAGCTTTGTTATGAAAAACGGCGTAGCGATCTATGGTGGCTTTGACCCCGCCAATGGCATCACTGACCTGGCACACCCTCGTATTTTGCCCAACAAGGGCGCAGAAGAAGGTACTGTCCTTGACGGAGAAAATGTACGTCCCGTTTTTTATAACAATTTCACGTCTTCTACCGCACTGAATTCAACAGCAGTGCTCGATGGTTTTACCATCACCAAAGGTTATGCCCCATTCGGCGCCGGCATGTACAACAATCACGCTTCTCCTGTTTTAAATGATGTAAACTTCATCGAAAATCACTCCTTAGATGCCGGTGGCGGTATGTATAACATAGCCGGATCTCCTTCACTTACCAATGTGATTTTTGCGAATAACAGCACCCAGTATTCGGGGGGAGGAATTTATATAAATTCAAACGCTTCATGCGTCCTTAACAATGTACTCTTTACCGCCAACAGTGCTGGTCAGCATGGCGGAGCGATAATAAACGGAGAATCTTCTTCTCTAATACTTAACAACGTGACGATGGTCGGTAATGGGGCTACTCAAAGCGGGGGCGCAATCTACAACATACCTGGTGGATCGATCGCACTACGGAATAGCATTATTTTTGGTAATACAGCAAATGTAGTGAGTCCGAACATTTTCACGTCAGAAGACGCCCTTAATAAGGAAAATTGCCTCTTGGAAGGCTTCTCAGACACCGGAAACGGCAATCTGAATGCCGCAGGAATTGTACTTGCCGATATTTTCACCGATCCCGTCAACAGCGACTTTACACTAAAAAGCACAGGCCCGGCCATCAACAAAGGCAGCAATGCACATTTTCCCGGTCTGGATGCAACGACAAAAGACCTGGCCGGAAATCCGAGATGGTCAGGAGCATTTATTGACCTGGGGCCGTATGAACACCAGCTTCCCCTCACGCCCGATGCAAACGGCATCATGTATGTCAGAGCTGAAAGAACAGGCGGCGGTACCGGTACCGATTGGGAAAATGCCACCGCCGATCTGCAGGGGGCCATCAATGCGAACGACGTACAAAAGGTATTTGTTGCGGTGGGTAACTACAACGTACCCGCGCCGAACAGCTTTGTCATGAAAGAAGGCGTTGCCATTCATGGCGGATTCGACCCGGATCACAACATCCAGACACTGGCTGACAACAGGATACTGATGGACCCTTCCGGTACTACCGGCTCCATACTGAACGGCAGAAACGAGCGGCCGGTCGTCTGGAACAGCAATAACGGACTTACCTCGGCGGCATTGCTGGATGGCTTTACCATTACGAACGGCTTGGGAAGTACCGGTGCAGGTATTTATAATCAACAGGTTTCTCCATCTTTCAGCAACCTGATTGTAAGAGGAAACGGATCCTTTACCAGCTTCTCAAAAGGTGGCGGAATGTATAACGCCGCCAGCAACCCTACGCTCTTCAACGTCATTTTCAGCAGCAACAAGGCTATCGAAGGTGGAGGAATATACAATGCGGGAAGTGACCCGAAACTGACACAAGTTTCCATCACCGGCAATACCGGCTGGAATCACGGAGGAGGTATTTATAATAATCAGTCGTATATGACGCTTAACAGCACGCTGATAGCCGGCAATAATTCCGTGGGCGAAGGAGGGGGTCTTTACCTTGACGGGGGGAACGAGCACCAGAACTACCTGGTGATGCACAACGTCACGTTTGCAAACAACACACCCGATGCTGCCCGGCTTGGCGGACATATCTATCTAAATAACAGTATCTTGTATGGCACCACAAACTATCCCCATTACACCGCGAAGCATTCCCTGGTACAGGGCAATAGCAATACTACCAACGGCAACCTGAATGCGACCGGTATCACCCCTGACGTTATATTCATCGATCCGGCAGCAGGAAACTACACTTTAAAGCCCGGCACGCCCGTTGTCGACGCCGGCGATAATACCTTATACGCAGGATTGGATGCCGGCACCAAAGACCTGGCAGGAAGCCCGAGGGTACATAATTATGCAAGCGGAGGAATTATCGATATAGGTGCGTACGAGTATGCGCAGGCGCCGGACGTCAACGGGATTGTGTATGTAAAAAGCTCTGCCACCGGAACAGGCAATGGTAGCAGCTGGACAAATGCTACCGCCGATCTGCACAATGCTATTCAGGCCGATGGCGTACAAAAAGTATTTGTCGCGAAAGGAGAATATAAAGTAGGGGATCATAGTTTCATCATGAAAAACAATGTAGCCATCTATGGCGGGTTTGACCCTGATCATGACATCAAAACGCTGACCGATAGCCGTATCATGCCGGATGCCTCCGGAACCGTCGGCTCTGTATTGAACGGGCAGGATGCAAGACCCGTCTTCTGGAATGATTTTGCTTCCTTACCGGCACTGGATCGTACAGCGATACTGAACGGATTTACCGTCCGGAACGGCAATGGCGACCTGGGCGGTGGATTTTATAACTATAATGCTTCACCGTCCCTTAGTAACCTGGTCATCATGAACAATAAGGCATTCACATTTGGGGGTGGAATCTACAATGAAAACTCCTCTCCCCTGCTTACCAATGTCATCATGAAGGGGAACAGCGCTTACGTAGGCGGAGCTGTATACCTGAGAAGCGGTTCTTCTCCGGTATTAAAAAACGTACAAATTACGGACAATACGGGATCAGGCTTATATGGAGGAATATACGATAATGCCGAAAGCAACACCCTGACGCTTCACAATGTGACCATCGCCGGAAATACACAGGGCGGACTTTTAGCGTTCGGTGCGCTATACATGAAAAACTCCATTGTCTACGGAGGAATTTCACATGATGTGCATACAATAGAATATTCACTTGTAGAAGGCGAAACAAGCACCGCCGACCACAATATCGACGCGACGGATATTACCCCTGCCCACATTTTCAACAACCCCGTCGCCGGCGACTATACGCTTTTACCTTGTTCGCCTGTTACCAATGCCGGTACCCCGGACACCACCGGCCTCGGCCTCCCGTCACTAGACCTTGCCGGACAGCCACGCATCTTCGCCGACAGGGTAGACATGGGTGCCTACGAAAACCATAACACAC
This sequence comes from uncultured Cytophagales bacterium, assembly GCA_964488435.1. Taxonomy (GTDB): domain Bacteria; phylum Bacteroidota; class Bacteroidia; order Cytophagales; family Spirosomataceae; genus JBEBSO01. Next base: position 9,692 of record CAZAVR010000100.1, read on the forward strand.
CTGTTGCACCCGGCTTATCCGCCAATGCAGGTGAGATAGTACGTATTCAGTCCGCGTCAGGCAGCACCGGCTACTACGATCCATGCAACCAATTGCTCGCCCGCGTCACCACTAGCGGAGTTTCGGACAATATCGGGGGAGTAACCACCGCCAGCGTGTGGACGGAAACCAACCAGCCTGTCGGTTTTGTAAAGCGCCACTATCAGATAACCCCGGATCATAACGCTGCAAACGCAACAGGTAACGTCACGCTCTACTTCCTGAATGAGGACTTCAAAGCCTTCAATACCCAGGTTCCCGCACCACCTTTCCTGTTGCCTGACGCCGACGAACCTACAACAATCGCTGAAAGAAAGTCCAATCTGAAAATCGAAAAAAGGGGCGGCATCAGTAGCAATAATACCGGCTTACCCTTCTCCTACACGGGAGACACAGAAACCCTTGTCCCGGACGACGAGCACATCGTGTGGAACGCCACCGACAATCGTTGGGAGATCACCTTTGCGGTGACAGGCTTCAGCGGTTTTTTTGTGAAGGCTACGAATGCTCCCTTGCCCGTCAGAATCGCCGGCTTTACCGGTAGGCTAGCAGATGACCAGTCGGTGAAGCTCGAATGGGCAGTAGCCGAGCAGGTCGATATCGCCCGATACCAGGTAGAATACAGTCCCGATGGCCGGAATTTCACCGCTATAGGTACGGTAGCGGCCAATCGTCTGGCTGAGACCACCTATCACTATACCGACAGCAGACCACTTTCGGGCAGTGTCGCATATTATCGTCTGCGGATCGAGGAACTGGACGGCAGCCTGGAACAAACAAGGATCATTGCCATCAAGCTGCCAGGTGAAGAAGCGCCGGTTGTATACCCCGTACCCGCCCGCGATGTGGTCTGGCTGAAAGGAGGGATACCGGGAGAGGAACTGAAACTAAGGGATATCAATGGCCGGCTGCTGCGCACAGCGGTCATACAAACAGCAGAAGAGCGGATCGACGTATCACAACTGCCGGCGGGTATCTATTTTCTTTACTCGGGTGCGCGGACGCTTAAGATAGTAAAACAATAGTCTGCAGAGAACTGGATCACCAATTCCATTTTTAGCTCCAGATATCTTGTTCGGTAGAACAATACTAAAAAAAGCAAATAATCACTATCTGTTCTATCTCAGTGGTCGCCCCTGCCCGGTTCTCTTATTCTATTTTTGTGATACGCCATGTCACTGCCGCGTCGCCATTTGTACCACCAATATTAATAGCTTTTGCGTATCCGTCAGGATTGTATGAAACAC
>CAZAVR010000101.1:0-10966 GCA_964488435.1 uncultured Cytophagales bacterium
AGAAGGCCTTCGCCTGGAATTGATGTTTTGTTTAGTTCGAGAGTTAATTTAGTTCAAGGAGTTATTAGAGTTTGAGAGTTCAAGAGTTGTTAGAGTTCAAGAGTTATTCAGTTGCTGGTTTTTTCCGCTTTTCCAAGTTATCCTATGCATTCCGTTAACCCCGAAGGGGTGACATATTTATAGAAATATAAAAGATGATGAAATTCAAAACCCCGAAGGGGTGACATAAGTAGAGAAGGCCTTCGCCTGGAATTGATGTTTTGTTTAGTTCGAGAGTTAATTTAGTTCGAGAGTTAATTTAGTTCAAGGAGTTATTAGAGTTTGAGAGTTATTCAGTTGCGTGTATTTTGGAATCTTTTCCAAGTTATCTATGCATTCCGTTAACCCCGAAGGGGTGACATATTTATAGAAAACAAATTCATTATAATTTTATCATGAGAATAAAAATTTCAAATGGTGCATTAATAACGCCCTTCAGGTGTATTCCATCGGGTACCTTGGTGATCGAGGACGGCATTATAGCAGGCGTACATGAAGGAGATGTAGAGGTACCGGATGCATGGCATATTGATGCGGAAGGGAAATACATTTCTCCCGGATTTGTGGATATCCATGTACATGGTGGCGGAGGATGTGATTTTATGGATGGTACTAAAGAAGCTTTTCTGACCATTGCGGAACTACACGCAAAATATGGTACCACCTCTATGACGCCAACTACGCTTACGGCGGAGCGGGAGGAGATTCTCAACACCCTTGACGTCTTCGATGTGGCCAAACGTGACAACCCGCGGGGGGCGTCTTTGATCGGTATGCATTTAGAAGGACCTTATTTTGCAATGAGTCAGAGAGGCGCCCAGGATCCGAGATACATCAGGGATCCGGATCCTGAAGAGTACGAGGAAATCCTTGCTCATTCTTCTTCTATTGCGCGGTGGAGCGCGGCCCCTGAACTCAACGGTGCGATTGAGTTCGGACGCAGACTTCGTCAGGAGGGGGTTCTGGCTGCAGTGGCGCATACTGATGCCATATACGAAGATGTGCTGGAGGCTTACGAAAATGGATATACGCTGGCTACACACCTTTATTCGGCGATGTCGGGTGTGACCAGGAAGAACGCATTTCGTTATGCGGGAACTATAGAAAGTGCTTTTCTGCTGGATATGGATGTGGAGATTATCGCTGACGGAGTTCATTTGCCGGCACCTTTGCTTAAGCTGATCTACAAAATCAAGGGAGCTGACCGGACAGCATTGATCACAGATGCCATAAGAGGTGCCGGAATGCCTGAAGGAAAGTGTATTATAGGTTCTCTGAAAAATGGGGTGGAGGTACTTGTTGAAGACGGGGTGGCCAAACTGCCGGATCGCAGTGCTTTTGCAGGTAGTGTGGCTACCATGGACCGGCTGATCAGGAATATGGTTCAGATGGCCGATGTGTCATTGCTGGATTCAGTACGAATGGCGACCCTTACTCCGGCCCGTATTATGGGGATACATGAAAAAACAGGCAGCCTTATTAAGGGAAAAGATGCTGACGTGGTGATTTTTGATAAGAACATCAATGTATCGCTAACCATGGTAAAAGGAAGAGTCGTATTTGACAGGACAGCAAATGAGGTGATAAATTAATTAATCTTAAATGATGAGTATGATAAACAGGTTAGCGAAGATCCATGTTGTTTTAGCCGTCCTATTTTGTGCAGGATTGCAGGCGTGCCAGTCGGATAAAAAGGAGGATATGCAGGAGAAACCCATAAAATTGCTGGTGTTGGAACCAGGACATTTCCATGCGGCTTTGGTACAGAAGTCGATGCATAACGAGATTGATTCAGTCGTCCATGTGTATGCATCCGAAGGGCAGGAGCTGGAGCAGTATCTGGAGAAAATAAAGGCTTTCAACAGCAGAGAAGAAAATCCTACACGCTGGGAAGAGAAGGTGTATGCAGGACCCGCTCCGCTTGATAAAATGATAGCGGAGAAAGCCGGTAATGTGGTGGTGCTGGCGGGAAATAACAAAGAGAAAACGGCATATATCAAAAGGTCTGCTGACGCCGGTTTGCATGTACTTTCGGATAAACCTATGGCGATAGACGAGCAAGGTTTTACCTTGTTGAAAGACGCATTCGCATCAGCCGAAAAAAACGGTACATTGATCTATGATATCATGACCGGTCGCAGGGATATCATCAATGTACTACAACGTGAACTTACCCTGATCCCTGAAATATTCGGAGAGCTCCGGAAAGGAACAGAAAAGGAGCCTGCCGTTATCAAGGAAAGTATACATCATTTCTTCAAATATGTAGCAGGTAAGCCGCTGGTACGTCCGGCCTGGTATTTTGATGTGCAGCAGCAGGGCGAGGGCATTGTCGATGTGACTACACACATGATTGACCTGATCCAATGGAGCTGTTTCCCGGAAACCATCATCGATTACAATAATGACATCGTGATCAGTGATGCAAAGAGGTCATTTACGGCCATTACGCCATCACAGTTCAAAAAAGTGACCGGTAAAGACGGATACCCGGCGTATTTGAGCAAGGACCTGAAAGATAGCCTTCTGCATGTGTATTCTAATGGAGAGATCCTGTACAAAATTAAGGATGTGCATGCGAAGATTTCAGTAACGTGGAATTACGAGGCGCCCGAAGGATCCGGAGATACACATTATTCGGAGATCAAAGGGACGAAGGCGAGCATTCTGGTGCGTCAGGGCAAAGCGCAAAGCTATAAACCAGTGCTTTACATACGTCCTGAAAAAATGAGCAGCGAAGCAGAGAAAGCCATCGCGGATAGCTTTAAATCTCTGGTTGCAAAATATCCTGGTGTGGAACTGAAAAAGGCCGGTAATGAGTGGGAGGTGATTATCCCCGAGCGCTACCATACCGGACATGAAGCACATTTTTCGGAGGTAGCTTCCCAATATATTGACTATGTGAAAAGCGGAAAACTACCTGACTGGGAAGTTCCCAACATGCTGGCAAAGTATTATACGACCACGCAGGCCTTGAAAAAGGCACGTTCCAAATAACGGAGAAAAGCTGGCCGGATCTGCGCTTCTCAGTCCCAGTCGAGGGAAGTAGCTTCTCCGCGGAGGAGGTGCTTGGTAAGGGTGCTTTCGGCCAGCTTCATGTTTTTTTTACGTAAGGCCACCACGATCTGCCTGTGCTCGTGGTCGGTCAGTTCATAATCGTCCATGTGCTTTTGTCCGAGTTTCTGATGAAATAACGGAATGTTGCTTGTTTGATACAGATCGATGAGCTTATCATTTTTTGAGCTGCTGATAAGGGTTTCATGAAATTTGACATCCGCTTCGCAGGCTCCGTCCAGATATCCTTTTTGCACCATTTCGGTAAAATCATCGCAGATCCCTTCCAGCTTTCGTATTTGTTCTTCGTCAACGTGCTGAATGGCTAGTTTGAGAGCTCCCAGCTCCAGAATTTCGCGCAGCTCACGGATTTCCTTGATATCGGAGGCTGTCATCGATTTAACAAAAAAGCCTCCTTTTTCTCCAAAAACAATTAGTTTTTCACCCATCAACCGAGTCAGCGCCTCTCTTACTGCGATTCGGCTGACCTCCATTTTCTTTGCCCAGGTGTCTTCTTTTAACCTTGTGCCGGAAACAAGCTGGTTGGATAGTATTTTCTTCCGTAGTTCGCCATAAACTTTATTGGCGAGCGAATCTTCCTTCATGGAATAAGAATATAAACGATGGATGTATTCATAAAATATTTTAAAAACTTGTAAAGATAACTATAAATAAAGAGACGGACACCGGTAAATAAAGCACCACCTTCAATTAAACACCAAAGCCGGTCATTATCAATATAATAATGACCGGCTCTTTTTAATATTAATTTATTAAAGCTGGGTTTTTCTCGCTAACTCATCATCCGTCAAATGCGGGTAGTAAGCATAAACACGGTCTATTTCTTCGGATTGTCCCGGAGAAAGATCCTCTTTCGGGTTGAGGCTCCATATACCTTCCAGGAAGCCCTGTCTTCTGAGCACTTCATGTATTCCCGGTATACAGCCATGAAAATCATGAGAAGGGTCAAATATGGCAGCGTTCATATCAGTTACTTCGATATTTCTAGCCAGCAGTTCATCAATACCTGCATATCCGTTGTTGAGGCACTCTTTTACCTGCGCCAATAGTTCGACAGCGGTAGAGGTCCAAACGGCCCAATGTCCCAGCAAACCTCCTACAAATCTCTTTTCGATCACTTTTCCGTCTACATTGAATCTGTACGGAGTGAGTAAATCTGCGACGATATTATCATCGTTTCCGGTATAAAGTGCAATATCGTCTTTTCTGCTGGACAGGGTCACAGCGCGTACCACATCCAGTGTTTGGTACCGGTTGAAAGAAGCAATTTTTATCGCACGTACATTAGGTATTTCTGCAAATTGCTGCCAGAAATTGAAGCTGAATCTTCTACCGCCGATAGATGTTTGGAGATAGAAACCGAATACAGGAATGATTTCCGATACGGTCCGGATATGTGTCAGAACTTCTTCTTCTGACTGGTCGTTCAATGCAGCCATGCTTACCAATCCGAGATCATACCCGTACTGTACGGCAAGCTTTGCTTCGCGGGTAGCCTGTTCGGTTTTTCCGCATACACCCGCTACTTTGATAAATGGCCTGGTAAGCCCGGCTTTAGAAATCTCGTCAGCCGTGGTTTTGAGTACAGTTTCATAAAGATTGATCTCTGGATCCCTGATCTCAAACTGTGTTGTGTGCACACCAATAGCAACGCCTCCTGCTCCACTCGCTATATAATAACGCGTCATGGCCCGGTGGCGATTTTCGTCGAACTGAAGTTGACGATCAAGCGCCAGGGGATGCGCCGGAATAACGGTGCCGCCCAGAAGAAATTGTTCTATATCTTTTCTCAATAAATTACTCATAATTAAAACTGTCCTTTACGTTCCTGGAAATGTGTAGGTTTATTGATGGTTTTTCCGCCTTCCTGCAGCCATTGAGCAGTGATATTGATCATTTGCTTTAACGATACGCGTGGGTATCCGAAAAGTCTGAATGATTCAGCCGCATTGCTCAGAAGTGCGGTAGGCTGCTCTTCACTTACAAACTGTGGAGTTTTACCGAATATCAAACCAAATTCATGTGCCAGCCAGCGCAGGGAAACTGTTTCAGGACCTGTAATATTAAGCAGTTTGGCAGGCGCTTCACAGTGCAACAATGAACGTATAGCCATTTCGTTAGCATCACTTTGCCAGATGACATTCACATGTCCCGTAGTGATATCTATAGGCTTCTCGTTAAGTACAGACTTCGCAATTTCCAGCAATACGCCATAACGGAAATCGATAGCGTAGTTCAGTCTGTAAATAAGTAAAGGTGTTTTGTGTACGGATGAGAAATACTCGAACATACGCTCTCTTCCTAAGCATGATTGCCCGTACTCACCTATAGGACCTGGTCTTACTTCTTCTGTTACGCCGCCTGAAGTTACGGGTGTGAAGGGATAGACATTACCTGTTGAATAGACAACAATGTTGGAGTTTTTGAACTTCTCTGCTACACGGCCGGGCAGATAGGCATTCATCGCCCATGTATAAGACTCATTATTGGAGGTACCAAACTTGGTACCGGCAAGATAAAGGACGTTTTTTACTTCGGGCAGCGCCTGGAGTTGTGCATCGTCCAGTATGTTGGCCACGATGGTTTCAATCCCTTCACTGTTAAGTTCATTGGCCAGACCCTCCTCGCTGAAGCGGGAAACGCCGATTACTCTTGTTTTTTTACCGGCTTTATCAATAGCTTGCTTAGCCAGACGTGCGATACTCGGTCCGATTTTACCACCGGCACCAAGGATAAGAATATCTCCCTCAATCTTTGCGATATCTTCAATCAGGGCGTCTGAAGGCGCCAGGTACTTCTTTTCTAACGATTCGATAGATTCCATTTATTTTATTTAAAAAAAACAGGATTATTTAAAAAATAACTCTTTTACATTAATTACTGCCAGGGCAAAAATAATAACAAGACCGATACCGGCAACCACTTTTACGAGGGGGCTGTTGACTTTATCTCCCATGAGTGATTTGTCATTGGCCACCAGGTACATGGTTGTACCGATGAAGGGAACCACAAAAATGGTCACACTTTGTGCAAACACGATCAATTCCAGGGGAAGCTTTCCAAATTTGATGGATACAATAGCGCCGATGATCATAACCATAGCCACCAGGTAGCGGATGGGCCTGGAATTAAAACTACTGCCGTATCCAAGGGCATCACCCAGCAGAATTCCACCCACTGATGCATTCCCGATCAGGGATGAAAATGCAGCCCCAAACAAGCCGATAAGGAATAAGGTAGAAGCCTTAGATCCGAAAACGGGTTCCAGTGCTTTGGCCATGTCTGTGGCTGAGTTGACTTGTATCCCTTTGGGGTTGAGTATCGCAGCGGAACAGATAATGACAACGGCACTCATCACACCCAATATAATCATGCCGGTGGTGCTGTCTATCTTTCTATCTCTAAGGTCGGGACGAATGCGGATACGCTCCTGAATCAGATAGGACTGATACAAGGCTCCAACAATAGAAAATGCAGACGCAATAAAGGCGATGATCAGTCCTTCAGATCCTGGAGGAATAGAAGGGATAAGAAAACCTTTTGCTGCTGCAGAAAGATCGGGTTCGGCCATAAAAAATGTTGTAATAAATGAGAACAACATCATTATGATGAGTGTGATCATGGTCTTTTCCAGCATAGAATACACGCTCCTGAAAAACAGCAGGATAACCCCCAGCACGTTAAAAGCTATGATCCAGGGTATAGGAGATGTGTCATACAGCTCTCCTATGGCAATACCTACTCCAATGGAGTTCCCTGCCTGAAAGGAGGTGGTTACGAGGAATACACCAATCCCGATAGCGACCGAAGCAGCCTTGCCCCATTTCAGTTTGATGGAGTTCAGCAGCGACTGCTGAGTCGCAACACCTATCCGGCTCGCCATAGCAGCGAATACAGTCATGAAAAAGATCGCTATGATGACAATCCACAACGGGGAATAGCCGTACAAAGCGCCAAGCTTGGATGATATAGTAATTTTGCTAGGCCCGAAGACGATCGCGGCTGTAATTATGCCGGGGCCCAAAGATTTTAACCAATTGAGGGCAGCGTGTTTAAAATTTTCCAAAGTTGTTTGTAAGAATAGAATTTATTTTAGGCGGGCGTAAAAATACAAACAAATCTTTTGTATGCAAAAACAAAGCAGTGTATCTGTACTTTGGAGGAAAAGATTTGAAATCGGCTATTTTTTGTACACTTGACCCCTTAAATATCCGATTTAAGGGGCATTTTTTTCCCGATAAAAGCGCTGTCCCGCTATGAACAACCTGGCATGATTTTGGAAAGCAAACTGATGAGTCGGCAGGGGTATGAAATAATTATAAACAGCAGCAAGTTTTGTCTTGATTTGAAAAATCATTATGACTAAATTTGCTTAGTAAGCTGGATGTGAAATAATTGTATGCAAACCTTTCGGCCTTTCTGTCAGGTAATGATTGAGATAAATAGAAAGAATAGCTTATTTAAATTTTGCGCATCATGGAAACGTTTGAAAAACTAGTTGAACCTAAGACGGATGACATCCTTGCAGATAGCATAAGGTCTATTATCTGCAGGATCGAAAACATTAGTTGTAATAACATCAAGGTAAGGGTCAGCTCCGGCAGGGTATTTCTGGAAGGCAAAGTCAATTCTGAAAATGAAAGAAACCTTATAAGGCGCTGTATCACCAGTATTTTTGGTGTGAGAAGCGTTGCCAATTACCTTACATTTCCCCGTAAATTCCGTTAACGGGACGCTCTGGAGATTTTGCGCAGTAATGGCTATTTAGCTGACGGCCCAGTCGCTTGAAAGAGTTGCGTCCATCCGGAACTCAGTCATTGATATACAAAGCAGCAGGTTTAGGTTTCACCATGCGTTAGTTCATAGCTTACCGCCTGCTGCCTATTGCGTACCGCAGCTTACCTCTACTGGTTTTCTCTCTCGCCTCTCTTTGCTTTTTGGGTTTTTAATCTGGCCTCATATTTGGCATAAGCCAGTTCTACACTTTTCCGGGTTTCAGTTTTAATGATATGATGTATCACATCAGGATCAAGTCTGCAGGCATAAGCGAGCAGGTTAATATGCGCCTGGGTAAAAAGTCCGGGACTCTTTAACTTGTCATGGTAGCTGTTATAGTTCATTCCCAGCAACAGGGCAATTTTCGTTGGACTTTGCTGATCCAGCTGTTTCATTGATTTGATATGACCCGAAATCAATAAAGAACGAATCGCCAGGAAATCTGAATCCAGACCTTCAAGCTCGTAATCGTCTGACCACTTTCCCATGTGCATTTTAAGTTTTTACAGACCTAAAATCCACATTTGCCCTCTAATGATACCTTAAAATTTATGTTATATAAGTTAATACTTACTTATATAAATTATTACTTACATATAGATAATATTGCGAAGCTTCGATGATGTCGGATGCAGGATGACACTTTAGAAAGTTGCTGGGTCGATACAGTAGAACATAGTCACTGTTATACTGAGGTAAGTGCGGAGTAGTCGAAGTGTCAGCGAATCTTCTGACCGCTTTTGGCTAATTTGAATAGAACTCAAAATTCTCTTTGGTGAGAATATCAATGGGCATCAGGGTCATTTTTTCGACCGGAGCTCCCATGACCAGAGTTTGGTAGAGCGCCATAATGCCGCGGTAGCCCTGCTCGTCGGGCTTATGACAGATCAGGAAGTCAATGATGCCTTTTTCCAGGAAATCTATGTTTTCCTTCAGGAAATCGTACCCGACGAGTAATATGTCGGTGCGATTTTGATTTTCCAGGAACCGTGCTACTTTAAAAACACGGGAATTCGTAACGAATATCGCTTCAATGTCTGAATGCGAAACCAGTTCTTTGGCCAGGCAGTGAGAAAGGGAGTCGTAGTCGGGTGTTTTTATTTCGGTCTGAATGACTTGATGATCACCTTTATCCCCGGAGAAATAGTTACGGAATCCCTCAGCAATTTGAAGATAATTGTAATTGCCACTTTCTGCGGCAATGGTAACGACCAGAATTTTCCCAGTTTTTTTTGAGAGCATAGGTAAGCAGGTGCGCGCCCAGGTAACCACTTTGATAAAGAGGCGGACCTATGTATGAAATGCTGTCCTGGTCAGGAATATTGGAATCAATAAAAACAAAGGGAATTTTCCGGGCCTGGCACACTGCCGTCAGTCGTATCGACTCCTCAATAAATGAAGGGGAAAGAAGGATACCGTCTACCTGGTCGGCCAGAATCTGGTTGGCCTGGCTATTGAAGGAATGTTTATTGTTAAGGTCAAAAAAATATGTTTTGATATTGATACCGTACTGCCTGATCTCGGACTCAGCACGCTGAATTCCCCTCAAAGGTGCTTCCCAGAATACAGTCTCCTCGGAAACCTGAGGTATCAATACAGCAATATTGATCAGCTTCTTGGAGGCGAGCCTCCTGGCGAGAATATTGGGCTGGTAATCCAATTCTTCTATGATCCTGCTTATTTTTTCGCGGGTATTGGCAGAAACTCCCGTCCTGTTATGAATGACGCGGTCAACAGTGGCAATAGAGACATTCGCCCTTCTCGCTATTTCTTTTACTCCGGTAAGGTCTTTATGTTCTGTTTTTTTCTTTGCCATCGGGGATGCATTTTTTCTATCTTGGGCCGGGGGGACTTGTCTGGTTCAGCGCTGTTTCCGGCGTTTCGAAAACGGACGCTTTCTCCAAAAGGCCACAAAGATGTTCTTTTACCAGCAATTTTACCGCAATTTATTTTTTTAAAGATTCAATACGAAATAACTTCCCTAATATTGGTGATATTAATTAGCGTCGCCGCGTTCTCTTAGCAGAAAGCGTTTTATGTAAAAGCAGGGAGGGCATTGCTATTGTGTCTGGGTACTCAGTAGTATGCTTAGCTATCATGTACAAAAAAAAATGAAATACAATAAAATCTCTATACTGGGAAGTGGCTGGCTGGGGCTGCCTTTGGTTAACCGTATTAGTGAAAAATACAAGTCGGTGCATTTGAAGGGAAGCACCACCACGCCCGAAAACCTAGCATTGGTGGGGGCTGCCGGAGCAGAAGCATATCTGATGAATTTAAGCCCGGGAATGCCTGCGACTTATGATAGAAGCTTTTTTGATGCAGAATGCCTGATCATCAGTATCCCGCCCAGGCTCTCAAAAAATGAGGATGGGTTTTATCTGAAACAGATCTCTGCCGTCATGCAGGCGGACGGTTTTTCAGATATAAGAAATATCGTTCTTATCAGCTCTACCAGCGTGTATCCCGAGCTTTGCAGGATAGTGAAGGAAGACGACGTCGTTGAACCTGGCCAGTCTTCTGCACCGGCACTGGTTGAGGCTGAGCAGATGCTGGAATCTTTGAGACCCCGTCAGACAGTCACCATACTCCGCCTCGGGGGCTTACTCGGATTTGACAGGATTCCTGGGAAGTATGTAAAAGGTCAGAAAGATATGAAGACAGGCTCTGTTCCGGTTAATTATATCCATCGGGATGATGCCATCGGTGTAATTATCTCTATGCTTGAGAGAGGAATTGTAAACGAGACTTTTAATGTGGTGTCTCCTTTGCATCCGACGCGGCGGGAAGTGTATGAAACATCCTGCGGACTTTTTGGATGGGAAGCGCCTACTTTCCTGGAGCCTTCGGAGCCACCGGCTTATAAAATCATATCTGCCGAAAAACTGGATCGCTTTTATCAGTATGATTTTCTGTACCCTGATCCGCTGGATTTCTACTACGCTATGTAGGTAGAATTTTAAATGGCTCCCCTTGCCTTCAGCTCCAGGTATCTGTTGATGGTATCAGAGGAAAGATTCTCCGGACGCGTGAAGATGGTTTGAATACCGTAGCGGCGGAGTTCAAGCACAATCTG
>CAZAVR010000102.1:0-3008 GCA_964488435.1 uncultured Cytophagales bacterium
TATCAATAACAGTTCAGCTTCTCTTAAGTTTATTGAGCTTTGCCGCGAGCAAGGTATCAAAGGATTGGCAGGAATGGAGTTTCGAAACGGGGATGATTCACTCTACGTAGCTGTCGCTCGTAATGCGGACGGGTTCAGGGAAATCAACGAACTGATGACCGCCTGCAATCGTGGAGAGACCCGCCTGCCTGGGCGCGCACCTCAGTTTTCGGATGTGTTCGTTGTTTATCCCTATCAGTCCCGCCCGGTCGAAGAACTTAGGGGAAACGAATTTATCGGTATCGGGATTTCCCAACTGAACAGGGTCAGACTGGAGCCTGCCGCTCATTTGGAGAAGTACGTAATATGTAATCCTGTGAGTTTTCAGAACAAAAGTGACTTCACCCTCCATACCCAACTGAGAGCTATTGAGAACAACCTCCTTATATCCCAACTTAAATCAGATCAATTGGGCAGAAATACCGATGTATTGATGTCCAGGGACGCACTGCTACATGCCTACAGGGATTTTCCGGTTATCGTTCGAAACACAAGCGACCTTCTGAGAGATTGTTCTTTCGATTTTGACTTCGCCGGTGTCAAGAATTTGCAGGTTTTTACCGATAGCGCGGAGGCAGACAAAGCGCTGCTGAGGGATTACGCAGTCGAGGGGCTTGGCAGGAGATACGGGCCGGGTGATCAGGTAGCCAGAGAAAGAGTAATGAAGGAACTTGAAATTATAGACAATCTTCGTTTCAGTGCCTACTTTCTGATAACAGACGATATTTGTCGTTATGCACGAAAGCGCGGTTTTCACTATGTGGGAAGAGGAAGTGGGGCGAATTCAATTGTAGCTTATTGTTTGGGCATTACCGATGTGGATCCCATTGCCCTCGACCTGTATTTCGAGCGCTTTCTCAATCCCAGACGCAAAACTCCTCCGGATTTCGATATAGACTTCAGTTGGACGGATCGTGATGAAATCTACGATTATATTTTCAAAAAATACCCTCCTGGGCACACGGCACTTATGGGGGCAATGAGTACCTTTCAATCGCGTTCGATTATCCGGGAACTCGGAAAAGTATACGGTTTGCCCAAAGCCGATATAGACCGCCTGGTTTTTGATCCGGAAAGCATGCTGAACAAACATGAGGTGGCCGACATGATTCTTTCTGTGTGTGGGCAGATGAAAGAGTTTCCAAACCAGCGAACCATCCACGCTTCCGGTGTGCTGATTTCCGAAAAGCCGCTTACCTGCTACGCGGCACTTGATTACCCCGCAAAAGGCTTACCCACAGTTCAGTTCGACATGTACGTAGCGGAAGATATTGCCTTTGAGAAATTTGATATTCTTTCTCAGCGTGGGATCGGGCATATCCGGGACTGCCGGGAATTGGTTGCCGATAACCGGGGAGTGAATGTCGATGTCTCTGATCCGCGCCGGTTTTTTAATGATGCCTGTGTAGCAGCCCGTCTGAAATCTGCAGATACTATAGGCTGTTTTTATATAGAAAGTCCGGGCATGCGGCAGCTCATTTCCAAACTGGAATGTGACAATTACCTGACACTTGTTGCGGCAAGTTCCATTATCCGGCCAGGAGTTGCGGCCAGCGGGATGATGAAAACATATATAGAGCGCCACCGTAATCCGGAGCTTGTGCGCTACCTGCATCCGGTATTTGAAGAGCATCTTAGTGAAACTTATGGTGTGATGGTGTATCAGGAGGATGTGATGAAAGTGGGGCATTACTATGGCGGTCTGGATCTGGCCGAGGCAGATGTACTACGGCGCATGATGTCCGGGAAGAACAGAGGGCAACTTGAGGAGATAAGACTCAGATTTTTCAAGAATAGTGAGAAGAAAGGGCACACCAGGGAGGCAACCGCGGAGATATGGAGACAAATGGAGTCTTTTGCCGGGTACGCTTTCAATAAGGCTCATTCGGCTTCCTATGCAGTGGAGAGTTATCAGAGCCTCTACCTGAAGACTTATTACCCGCTCGAATTCATGGTCGCCGTTCTTAACAATTACGGCGGGTTTTACCAGAGGAAGGTGTATGTGAATGAGGTGAGGCGATCGGGCGGTACAGTGCTTTTGCCTTGCGTAAACAGAAGCAGTCTCAGAACTTCTATCCGCGGGAGCGATGTCTTTCTCGGTTTCGACGGCATATTGAATATGGAACTCAGACTGGCAGAGCGATTCATTGCAGAGCGGCAGCAAAATGGGTTTTTCGGAGGGCTGGACGATTTTATAACCCGCACCGGCATAGGATTGGAGCAGGTCATCGTATTGATCCGTTGCGGGGCCTTTCATTTTACCGGATTGGGTAAGAAAGAACTCTTGTGGGAAGCTCACTTGTTATTGAATGGTGTGCGTCGGCATGATTTAGCCGCGCCGACCTTATTTGCGAGCCGGGGTGCTTCCACCCCCACGTTACCCCGGTTAGAAACATCAATAGTGGAAGACATCTACGACGAGATAGAACTGATGGGTTTTCCCGTTTCTGAATCGATGTTTTCCCTAGCGAAAAGCCCGTTCCGGGGAGATGTAATGGCTCGTTCACTCAGCGCCCACGTAGGTTCTGAGCTGCGCATTGTAGGAGACTTCGTCTGTGACAAAGCGGTGCGTACCAAATCCGGTGGCTACATGAAGTTCGGCACTTTTATAGATGCGGCGGGTGATCTTTTTGATACGATGCATTTTTCTCAATCCCTGAAAAACTATCCGCTCAAAGGAAACGGTCTGTATCTCTTACAAGGAAAAGTAGTCGATGACTTTGGGTGTCCTGCCATTGAGGTAGAAAAAGCCGGGAGGATGCCTCTTAAAGTCGATCCGAGAAGCGAGTAGATACATGTGTCTGCTCCGCGGCAGGTATTGTATGATCCATTAGGAAGGGCTGATCATTGGACAAAGCATCTAAGACCGGTACATCTGACTACTTACTTTTTCAGCGGAGTAATCAGCTGCACCGGTTTTCAGGTCTTCAGTTTCACAAATTCTCAAACCAGTTCAAATTATCATCTGC
>CAZAVR010000102.1:3018-10925 GCA_964488435.1 uncultured Cytophagales bacterium
CGGAGTAAGATAAGTAAGCGCAATATAAGTCCCAAAAATATCATCTGCTACTTTCTCCCATCCCGGCTCCCCGGCGATAAAATGGCTTTTGTCCTCGTATATTTTTAAGTCTGTTACACTGTCCCGATGGCTGTATTTTCCGGCGATGGTTTTGGTAAGCGCAGCTGGAAAGATATGGTCCTTCCCCCCACCGATAAACAAAATCGGGGTATGAGGTTTTTTGAAATCAATATTAGAATAAGGATCAAAGACCAATTGTCTGCTTACGGCAAAACTTTCAGGAACTGCGAATTTGTTAAACATGGTTTCTTTTTCAGAGTCGGGAAGTGTATTAAAAAAGGCATAGTCATACCATTGTTTCGAGCCCATGTAATTTTTCTTCCCCGAGAAAAACCCAAATGCGGGCAGCACGGTTTTCAAAGTTTGAAAAGGAGGAGAGACATTTTTTGGGGGAGCTCCGTTCAAGCTGACTGCTGCAGAAACTTTATCCAGATGTGTTAATTTCAGCGCAGCCATTCCTGCCATAGAATGTCCTATCACCAGCGGTCTTTCAGGAAGTGTATCAATCAATCTGACGATATGATCCACCACATCTTTGAAATTGGTTTTTGCCAGCTCGGGATGTTCGTTTTTTCTGAGGTCTTCAGGGTTGCCTTCGTGGCCGGGATTCGTTGGCGTGTGAACTGTATATCCTTTCTGCTCGTAATAGTTTTTCCAGGATTTCCAGGTAAGCTCGTTTACGAAATTTCCGTGTACAAGTACGATTGTTTTTGACTTTTTCATGATCTTGAAATTTTGTAGGTTATTTGATGAAACAAATTTCCGTCATGAACCCGCCAAAAACTTTAACCTGGGTTAAAATCGTATCATTTGCCAGAAATACGTTTTCTGATGCGGCTGAGCGAAGGCCCCTGGATGCCGAGGTAGGAGGAAATGTGGTAAAGAGGAATGTTATTGAATATCTGGGGATGGCTTTTGACCAGGTCAAGATAGCGTTCTTCGGGGGATTTGAACAGAAAACTTTCCGTCCGGTCAATGGTCACATTGAAAGCCTCCTGAGCCAGTAGTCTCCCGAAACGTTCCCAGGCATGTGATTGCTTATAGAGTTTTTGCAAGTCGTTGATGTGGATACACAATACCCGGGAATCGGTCATGGCCTGGGTGTGATAGTCGCATGGAGTTTGATGAATGAAACTCTTGAAGGATACTACAAACTGATTGCCCGAATACAGAAATACATTTTTTTCTTCCCCGGTTTTCTCATCAATAATGTAAGACCGGAAAACTCCCTCGAGCACAAAGCCGAGGTACTTGCATACATTCCTGTATTCATTGAAATAATCCCATTTCTTATAATGTTCAATCTGCCAGGAACCGTCTGATAGTGAAAATTCTTCCGGGGTTAAGCCGGCAAACTGATTGAAAGAGTAGGAGAGTAGCTCGCGATCGGTCATTACGTTCTGGGTTCGGCTGTTCAAAAAATCATTTTCGGGAATACTCTGCAACAAAGAGTGGGTTAAGTTTTAACCCGAATGTCTTAGCCCACACCAAAAATACAAAAGCCACCAGTGTACCCAAAGAACCGTAACAGGCATCTGTGATGTCACAGCTATTGAATATCGGGATCCAAAGTTCATAGATGAAATTTACCATCACCATGAAACAGCACAGAATGGCAATGTAAATCACTCTCGTTCCTACTAGCAGCCAGGTGTAGCCTACAGACGAAATCAAGATATAACTGAGAGAGAGATTGGATGCATGTTGATAAAAGTCAGGGAAATATGTCAACAACCACTTTATCCGCAGGTCTCCGTAATTACGTCCGAAAAAGAGAATGAGGAAAAAGATCAGCAGTAAAAAAAATAAAATTGCTGTGATCAACCTGGGGAGATATTGTATCTTTTTCAAAGATAATTGTCTGGGTTTTATTAAACTGTAAATAGCGAAAAAAAGAGAAAAATGTCAAACTGCTCCCGGGTTCTTTGCATTTGTGATGTAATAAAACGACCGGTGGCAACCCCGGCGGGGTGGTATATTATGTTTTTGTGTCACCCCGTCGGGGTTTTATTCTGGTTCAATTTGTTTTTGTGCTAGTATTGTTTCATCCCTCCGGGATTACCCAAGGGGTTATTGTTTGGGATTGGGTTGATTTTCCAGCGCAACCCCGGCGGGGTGGTATAATTATCGGATTGATGTAATGAAATATACACGCGCAACCCCGAAGGGGTTACCTATTTTTATCCTTGCCCCTGCCCCCCATCAAATAAATATTTTTCTTCAAAATCGACCTCTGACTCACGCAGCAAATACACATACTCTTCTTCGAATGTTTTCTGACTATGGTGTCTCTCTTGATTAGCTATGTATTGATACACAGTATCTACCTGAGAATGTGAGTAGGAAAACACGCCGTATCCTTCCTGCCAGGAAAACCGGCCTTTTACCCAATCGTGCGCATTGATATAATTTGATGAATTGTTCTTCACGTCCCTTACCAGATCGGATATGTTCATCGATGGTTTCAGGCCAACCAGGATATGCACATGATCCGATACACCATTTATGATGAGCGGTTTCTACTGGATGTAAATCTGAGAATAGGTTCCCGACATCGTCAACGGATTAGTGTGTGAAAAACAGGTACTAAAATACCTTCAGAGCTTCTGAAATTGTAGCGACAAAACTTACCTGCCCGTTTCTGTTACTTTCAAAAATAAAATCCTTTAAACTTTTGGACGTATAGATGCTGAAGTCGCCCACGAGGGCCAGTTTCATCCTGTAATTCGAAAATTTCTGAAGGATTTCACCCGCTATACCAGTTTTCAGATCAAAAAAGTCTGGAGTTATGTTATCCTGGTGCAGGATCAGTCCTTCGAAACCCTGGTAGTAGATATCTGCAAGGATATCCAGACCGTCTTGCGGAGTAATGACGATGATTTTGTCGGCTTTTACTTCTGCAATCCGTTTTTCGTTGATGAGATGTGTTTCAATTTGCATGGTACTTTATTTTAGCAGGGGTTCGTTGATGTCAAAAGGCGGTGGTATAACTGCGTGTTTTTTGGCGAAATTCTCAGCTTAACTATTGTTTGTTTCAATTTTTTTTCGTAACTTTAAATATACACTATAATCTGCTGGCGCGGTTACGCCCCTTTACCTCAATGTGTTTTCTGGCCGCTTGCCCCATGGTGGCTATGCCTGCACCCATCATAATCACATCTTTAATAACCAGTCTTCCTGCCGCACTGAGGTAAGGAAATCCATGTTCTGCATCTCCCAGATCAGGAACCCATGTTTCCGGAGTGGTAATCAGGAAACTCAGGGTGACCAGTGACATGATAAATACCATAAAACTCCCAACCGCCGACCATCCCGGCCAGATGGGATAGCAGGCAACAAGTAATCCGATCAGCACAATAACGGTACCGAGACCGTAGGAAAAGAGGTAGGTATTATTTTCGGTATGCCATTTGATGTTGTCGGGTTTTAGTTCACCCTCCTTGTTCATGTGGGATTTATATTCGGGTGCATCGTATTTGTAGAAGAAGTTCATCGTCGGGCTGTTGGCGACGAAAGGCACAATACCTACCGCTTCATATCGATACACTTTAAGTCCTCCGATCCAGAGCAGCACGATGACTATTCCCCAGCGGGCCATGTGTATACCAGTGTTCTCAAATTGACTTGCGTAGGAGTTGAAACGATGTAGCATATTGAAGGTTTAATTCCTGGAGAATGACTTTCAGCGCCCGGCGATAGCCGAAGCAGCAGGCATGAAGCTATTCATACCCGGTTAAGACTTCTTGCAAATTTAGCAACCAAGAGTGTTTAGACAAAAGAAAAATTAAGGCTTGCGCATGAAACCCTCCAGGTAGTTCATCACCCCATTGACCAGGTTCCGATCTGCGCCTGGTGCGTAAGGTGTCACCGTGGGTTCGTATCCTCCGTAGGTAATTTCAACATCCGTAAGGAGATATCCAAGCCAGCCATTCGTATATCCGTAGTAAAAAGTGTAGGGGAATGGGGATCGGTCCCGGATTTCGTTGGAAATTTCGCAGAACAATTCGAGTGGGGCAGCCCATATAGCTATGTCACTGTTTATTTTCAGAAAGCGTACAGGGATTTTAACGACTTCTGTTCCATTGCTGTTGACACCGACATAATCCGTCATGTATTCAGGCCATTTCAGATCTTTCTTTTTGGGACTTTCTACAAGGATACTTCCCGGATGGAGTTTTACCTGGGAACTGGATTGGGTCATCGCACTATTGGCTTCAAGTATCCGTTCTCCAAGCATGGCTTCGAACTGTCTGAGACGATCTGGACCGGGTTGTGTGCTGTAGATGGGGGCGATGTTACCTGCCGCGCCGTTGATGAAGAGCATGGTGGCGCCTGTTTTTTTCTCCACGTAGTCTGCTACCACACCGGGCCCGTCGCCGCTAATGAGGGTACACTGGCCACCGATAACGGTCCCATGCATGGCGTAGTTGGCAATGATAGCCAGAGGAGCTCCGTTTGCTTTGTCTATTCTCAGCATACCAATGCGCCGGTCAACAGGAAGATCGGGGTTAAGACCCAGACTGGTGGAGCCATTGACATTTCTCGCCCTGCGGTTGATGTTGGCATTGGAATGTCCCCATCCGACCGCCAGTCGGGCAGGTTGGAGGCTCCTGACAGCCTGCCCGACTGCGTCTATCAGTTTCTTTTCGGTTTCGGCAGTATATTGTTTGTCGTATTCATGTGTATATCTGTTCCCCATAAAAGATTCCGGAAGACCAGGAGGGCCCAGCTCCGGAGCTGAGTGTGTGTGGGTGAGGGTCCACCAGAAATTTTCAGGTTTTATACCATGTTCTTTTTGGAGCATTGAGGCTACTTTGTCATATTCTGACGGAGCGATCAGGCAGATATCTGAGGAAGCCAGCACGAAACGGTTAGTTCCGTCGTCCAGCACCGTCACCCTGTGATAGATACGATCATGAACGCCTGTTGATTTCCGGGCCCCGTAACCCAAAAGCTGCTGTGGAGTATCGGGTGTAATATCTGACTTGTATACAGACGCCTGGAAGATCTGTGATTGAGCAGAAAAAGCGTTTAAAACAAAGCTCAGGAGAAAACAGCCTAGTAAGGGTATTGCGCCGGGTATTGTATTTGGTATTTTCATGTGGCCGGGATTCAGGTTGGTTTTATGATGGGTCAATCACTTGATCTATAAATATATGGAGATCCTTCAGGACTTTAACATTTTTTGAGCGGTGTAGCTGACGGGAAACCGGACAGCATTTCGATTACAAAGAAGAAAAGTGGGAAACTTTTGAAGCGGGCCCGAACCAGTTTCTGCTATTATAGCTCCATCATCAGCCAGCCCACCGTAGATTGATTGGCTACAAAAGGCAGGTGAATCTCTGGTGATCAGCCGTGGGGTTCACCATCTATTTTATTGCTGGTACGGGTATCCTTCATCACCAGAAATGTGACCAGAGATAT
Organism: uncultured Cytophagales bacterium; assembly: GCA_964488435.1. GTDB lineage: Bacteria > Bacteroidota > Bacteroidia > Cytophagales > Spirosomataceae > JBEBSO01. The sequence goes on from CAZAVR010000102.1 coordinate 8,503, forward strand.
GAAAATTCCCAGGGTGACGTACCAGTAGAACCACATTTCATGACCTGCATTTTTTAGCGAAAGCGCAATGTACTCTGCGGAGCCGCCGAATACAGCCACCGTAACGGCATGTGGTAATCCCACGCCGATCACCCTGACTTCAGCCGGGAATATTTCAGCTTTTACAACGACGCTGATGCTAGAATAGGCACTTAAAATGACGAGGTATATCAGCAAAAGACCGAAGACTTCCCAGTTGGATGTGGACTTGCTAATGGCTGTCATCAAAGGAATGGTGGTTACCATACCCAGCACGCCAAAGGCCAGCAGAAGAGGTCGACGACCTATTCGGTCAGAGAGTGCCCCGAAGAGAGGTTGGATGAGGGCGAAAATTAAAAGCGCCGAAAAAGTAATAACTGTGGCGTCTTCTTTTGATATCCCACCGGTATTGACCAGATACTTCTGCATATAGATAATGGCAGTATAAAAGGCCAGAGTGCCTCCCAATGTAAGTCCCACTACCAGCATGATGGCTTTGGGGTGTTGGATCAGCTGAGACCATATATGCCTTTTCACGCCCTGCGATTTTGAACTGACGGCCTCATAAGCCTTTGTCTCATGAATGTGGTTTTGCAGATACAACATGCCCAGCGTCAGTACAGCACCGATACCGAATGGTATACGCCAACCCCATTCATGAAGTTCTTCCTCTGTCAGCAGAAACTTCTGCAGGATCATGAGCAATCCAAGGGCAATTATCTGCCCGCCCACTAATGTCATGTATTGGAAGCTGGCATAAAATCCCCTGCGATTGGGAGGTGACATCTCTGTCAGGTAGGCCGTCGTGATTCCTGTTCCACCTCCGATGCTTAATCCCTGGATAAGCCGTGCGATCAGCAGTAGGATGGGTGCATAAACGCCGATGCTGCTGTAAGTGGGAGTAGTAGCAATGAGAAGGGAGCCCAGGGACATCATAGAAACCGATAGCAACATGGATTTTCTCCTCCCGAAGCGGTCCGCGAAGGCGCCTAACAACCGGCCGCCTATCGGCCTCATCAGGAACCCCAGCGCAAATACCCCCGACGTCTGCAGTAATTGCACCGTCATGTTGCCCTTGGGGAAAAAGGCTGACGAAAAGTATATAGAAAACGCTGCGTATATGTACCAGTCGTACCATACCAGCAAGTTCGCCATGGAACTTCCGACGATGGCTTTGATGGATCGTATATTGACAGCACCGTCTGTACTAATTTCGGGGCTGGAGGGTAGGGAGGTTGCCATTTTTTGAGTACTATTGAGTTTACAATGTTGAACTTTTTGCAATAGAAAAAAAGCTCCAGGCAGCTTTAATTGCCGATAACGTTGTGATGTGATCCCTTAAAGGGTATTTCGATCCCCGTCCTCAGAAGCGCCCCTGGAAAATGAACTATTTTTTTCTTTTTGACGCCGGTCCGGAACTGCTGTTTACAGGCTGCAAATAATCCACCGTCAGGCAGGCCAATGCTTTTATGCCCAGCAGAAAGCTGCTTTCGTCAAGATAAAAGTCGGGTGTGTGATGTGAAGGTGCGAGGGAAGGATCGTCTCCTTTGGGCATGCAACCCAGAAAGAAAAACAGCCCCGGTATTTTTTTTTGATAAAAACTAAAGTCTTCGGCACCGGTTTGTAGTGAAGAAGAGGAGATGTTTTCTACTCCTGCGACTTCCATAAGCGTAGGTGCCATTTTTTCTGTGAGCCCGGGATCGTTATACGTGATGGGATAAAGTTTGTCAATAACTACTTCCGCCTGCGCTCCGGCACTACCCGAGATATGTGTGGCGATTTCCCTGATACGCCGGTGAATGAGTTCCTGGTGTTTTTCGCTGAAAGTTCGGATTGTGCCTATCATTTCAACTGATTCGGGGATTATGTTCTGGCGAATCCCTCCATGTATTGCGCCGACGCTTAGCGTTGCCGGGTACTCGGTTATATCCACATTGCGACTCACGATGGTCTGCAGGGAACTGACGATCTGTGCAGAAGTTACGATAGGATCTATGCTCGACCAGGGACGTGCCCCGTGGCTTTGCCTGCCCGTCACTTTAATCATAAACTGATCCATGGCAGCCATAGATGCTCCGGATCTATAGCTGATGGTGCCGGTTTCTGCGTTAGCTCTTACATGTAAACCAAAAATTGCGTCTACTTTCAGATTATCCAGAACACCTTCTTCTACCATCTGTTTGGCTCCGAATGTTTCTAAGCCACTTATGCCTTCTTCCGCTGGTTGAAAAATAAACTTCACTGTTCCTTCTATCTCACTACGCATGGAAGCCAATACTTCTGCCACACCCATCAGAATGGCTGTGTGTGCATCGTGACCACACGCATGCATGACACCTGTCTGTTGCCCGTTGAAGCGGGTGGTTGCAGTAGATTTGAAAGGGACATTCACCCGCTCTGTCACT
>CAZAVR010000103.1:0-10839 GCA_964488435.1 uncultured Cytophagales bacterium
CCCGGGAGCTTTCAAACAGTACCTGCAGGTCCCCGAAAGACAAGGCGTCGGCTTCGGTATCGGTCAGACAGGAGAGAAAATACCTCGAAGGCGCCTGAAAAGAAAAGGATTCGGGAATGGCGCACAAATTGGGGGGATAGGTAAAAGCTATGACATGGGTTTTGTCTCCTGAGTCGGCATAAGACATTTGCACACCTTTCCTTATAAAGTAAACCTCTCTTTGAATCTGTCCGGGAAGGGTGATCACTTCTCCTTTTTTAAAGGATTTTTTCCTGAAATGACTGGTTAGCAATTCGTAATCTTCACTACTGATGTCGTGAAATAGACGGAGGTATTCGTAGGTATCCATCCAGGCTTCTTTTATTAGCTGCTTTTTTTTATGATTACCTCACTTATTCCCCCCAGGCAGTAACCACCAAATGTCTCCTACCCCCGTGGTCCCTGTGTTCACAAAGATATATTCCTTGCCAGGTGCCCAGCGCCAGCCTTCCGTTGCGGATAGGAATCATTACGGATGCGCCCAGCACAGACGACTTGATATGCGCAGGCATATCGTCGCTGCCTTCGTAATCATGCTGATAATCAGGATCGTTTTCGGGAACAGCTTTATTGAAATAGGTTTCTAAATCGACCCTGACGGTCGGATCGGCATTTTCATTGATGGTCAGCGAAGCAGAGGTGTGCTGTATAAATACCTGGCACACACCAGCCTTCCAATGCCGGACAGGAGACAATACACCGGCAATCTCCTCTGTAATCAGGTGGAAGCCCCGCCCCCTGGCGGAAAAAGACAAAAGCTGCTGGTGAAATTGCATACATCTTTCGGTTTATGGTTAGTCCTTTCGGAAAAATCAATTTGAAGCGAAATTAATTGAATTGGAGCAATTTTAATGACAAATTGCATCAGCAGATCCTGGCAGGAAACAGATTCAGCCGGTATTCACACATCCTTTCTTCAGATAACTGTTATGAGCAAAATTGAAAGCAGCATTGAACGAATCATAGAAGCCATCTCTCAACGCATGCCGTCTATTGTGTTGGGGTTAATCATACTCTTTCTCGGAGGATACATTATCCGACTGATTCTGAGCATCATCCGAAAAAGATTTGAGAAAAACGACGTAGACCTTTCACTAAGAGACTTTATCATAAGTCTTTTGAGATTTGTACTTTATGCCATGCTCATTATTTCCTGTGCGAGTACAATGGGCATACAGACCACTTCTTTTCTCGCGGTACTCAGTGCAGCCAGTCTTGCCATAGGTCTTTCCCTGCAAGGAAGCCTCTCTAATTTTGCAGGTGGAATTTTGATCCTCATGTTCAAGCCCTTTCGGGTCGGAGACTCCATCAGCAGCGCAAACGGCGCCACAGGCACCGTAGAGCGGATCGACATTCTTTATACAACCCTGCGGACTGCGGAAGGCATCGCCGTATTCGCTCCAAACGGAACATTGGCTAATTCAGTTGTCACCAACTTTTCCAATCTTCACCAGCGAAGAATCACCTACCGCTTCGTTGTAGCCGGAGATACGGATATCAAAAAAGCACGTTCGATTATATTGGAACTATTGAGAAATGACCCGAGAATCCTTGTGAGTCCCGGTCCGGAAGTGCTTGTAGAAGAATTGACTTCCAACGGTGTAAAACTGATTATTCATGCCTGGGCTTCCAAAAACGAATACTCACATGCTTTCTTCGATAACCAGGAAAATATCAAAGAGGCGCTGAATGCCAACCGGATTATTATGCCCCCTCCGGCGCCGGGTGGTATAGATATATAACCTCTTCAGACTTTGAGAAATATCCTTTTACGATACAGAAAATAGAGAAGCAGCCAACCAATAAAGGTGTATCCTAACGCCGACAATAATGGCGACCAATTATCGGGAAAAAGCTCTATCAGGCCACCGAAAACGAACCGCGCTGTATATTTGAAGTCCAGCACCTTTTTGGCGAGATATATTGTAATGGAATTCACGCCGATCACGACAAAGAAAAAGGCCCATTTCCTGTACTTCCATACGTCAATGACCAGATAGAAAAGGCTGAATAGTATGATACTTAATCCGCCGACAAAACAAACGAAGGAACCCGTCCAGAGTGTCTTATTGATGGGGAGTATAAGACCCCAAATCTTGCCCAGAAAAACAAACAACACCCCTGCCAGTGTTATTGTGAGGACCTTTAACCCCGGCCTTTCTTTCAAAGCTCCCGACATAAGGTATTCGCCGGTAAGCATTCCCAGCAAGGCTGTCGAAATGGCCGGCACTGTGCTCAAAATACCCTCAGGATCGTGGGTAGGTGTCATGAGTTTCCCCGGCATCAGAAGTCTGTCAATATAACCCGCAAGATTACCTTCCATCGAAAATGGGTCAGTAGCACCGAGATCCGTTGCCGGAAACACAATGAGCAACAACCAATAAACCATGAGTAGCGCCCAGAACCAAAGAAATCGGAAAGTAAAACTGCGGACATTGATGTAAATCAGCGCAGCAAACATCCAGGCCAGTCCGATCCGTCCCAATACGCTGCCGTATCGCAAATTCTCAAAGTCAAAACGAATCTTATTGCTGTAAATCCAGCCTAGCAAAACAAGAATAAGCCCTCTCCTGAAAATATCGGTGTAAAGCGCCGTCCGCCTGTCGGGTTCTTTATATTTATAGGCCAGGCTAAAGGGAAAAGAGACACCTGCTATATAGAGAAACAAAGGAAACACCATGTCGTAAAAGTGAAAGCCATGCCAGCTCACATGATCCAGCTGCTGAGCCCACCATTCAAGAACCGGGAGGCCGGTAAGTGCGGCTAGTGAGACAAATATGTATTTCCCTCCCATGATCCAGAACATATCGAAACCCCTGAGGGCATCTAGTGACACCAACCTGCCGGATCCGGCTTTTTCTTCTTTTTTCAACATATATGAATGGTCGGTGACGATACACAATTATTCATAGGAGACCAAACCTCCTGATTTCTATAAAAGTCTTACCACTCTACGCTATCAACAATAGAGCGTTCGGTATTCGGGGTTTAAAAAACGCCCCCCCGAATACCGAACGCATCCTGTCAATACCCGGGATTCTGCTTAAGCTTCGGATTCGCGTCTATAGCTGTGGTAGGTATGGGGAAGAGCAAGTATTTGTTATCGGAAACATGCGATTTCCATCCTGGGATTGGATTCAGGAAAGTACCGAAACGGATCTGATCCTGTCTGGTCTGGAGTTCCCAGGCAAATTCATACCTCCTTTCCTGGTAAACATCATGCAACGTTACAGTCGATTTCAATTTTGCAGGATCATCGAATGCCCGTTTTCTGACCTCATTGACCAGCCTTGTAGCCTCGGCGTTATCGCCACCACTTCTCACCAGAGCCTCGGCCTTCATAAGATAAATGTCGGCAAGCCTGAAAATAGCAAAATCGTTCTCGGAGGGACCGTTCAGTCCTTTCTCAAATTCCCATTTGGCCACCCGTGCACCGTCTTCCTGCTCTACCTGCCCCCAGCCCTCGGCATCTATACTGTATTTCGGCGTGATATCGGGCGTATGAATTAAAGGACGCCCATGAGCAGTTTGCTGGACTTCCCCGGTGAGCGGATTAAGCATAGGTCCGGTAAGGAACGACCAACCCAATCGCTTGTCTGAGGGATCGTAAGCTTTAACGTAGCCCGGCATGGCAGAAACCCCGTTATCCCCGGTGATTTTTAAGCCCAGAGCTATAGGATCCAGGTAATGGAGTGTCCCTCTCTGCAGGGTATTTCCTCCATCGGCGGTACTGAATACAATAGGGAAAATAATTTCCTTCGACGTCTGATTCTGAACAATGAAATTCGTCCTCCAATTGGCTTCCAGCACGTAGGGAAGTTTCATAACCTCCGAACAGACCTCCGCACATTCAGCCCATTTGGGTCCGTCGTCCGGATTCCATACCATTGCGTTAAGGTACATTTTGGCCATCAGGGTGAGCACAAACCCTTTGGTAGCCTTTCCATAACTCGCCGAAGTAACGTCACTCCTGACTTTGTCCCTGATCTCGGTTAGTTCTTTCAACACAAACTGATATACCTCCTTCCGGCTTTTGGTCACAGGAAGGGATGTGTCCGTAAAATCCGTAACAACAGGCACGTTCCCGTAGTGATCAAGCAACAGGTAATACCAGTAAGCCCTTACCCCCCTTATCTCAGCAAGTATTTGTTCTTTATTGAGGATATTAGGCTCCGATTTAACCAGTTCATAAATTTTGTTACACGTGGCAATTCCACTGAAAGCCGCATTGTAAGCGCTGCGCACTACGTTTGTTCCGGGTGTCCACGTATGTTGCCGGAGTTGTTTGTATTGACCGCCATCCCAATAGTCCCCACCTTTCCTCGTAGGTGTAATGGCCATGTCCGAAGACGACTCTGCCATTCTGAAAAAATTACTGGGAAATACGCCTTTCAGCGTCCTGTAAATGGGGGCTATAAGGGAATTGATTTCGTTGCTGGTGCCGCCGAATTGATCAACGGGAAGCTTGTCGTAGACCTTTTCATCCAGGTTGGTACAGCTGTAATAAGTCAGCGGACAAACGAAGGCAATCATTGCGATATATAATCTGTAACTTTTCATTTTCTCTACGTTTTTTAAAATTAGAAACTCAGGTTTACCCCCACTGAAAAGCTTCTCGATTTCGGATAGTATTCTCTTCCCTCAATACCCGGATCAAGCCCGCCCATTTCTATCTCAGGATCAAGCCCCGTATATTTTGTGAGTAAGAACAGGTTCTGGCCGGTTACGTAAACACGGAACCTTTCAATACCCAATCGCTTTTTCATCCGGAAATTATAGCCGAGCGATGCATTGTCCAGACGAAGAAAAGATCCCTTTTCAATATAAAGGCTCGAATATTTCGGGTTGTCATTGATGCCGTTAATAAGCGCTTCCTTAAGAACATTGGCTCCTGGCAGCCACTGTGTTGTCCCATAGGCCATTTTCGAAAAATTCAACAAATCGTTGCCCCATACGCCGCGGAAAAAGAAGTTAAAATCGATTCTTTTGTAAGTTAAGGTGTTAGAAAGCCCATAGGTGAGTTTAGGCTGCGCCGACCCGATGTAGGTGCGGTCCTCGTCGGTAAGTCCTGCTTTTCCATCAATCATTTCATCGAGGACATATTTCCCGTTTTCATCCATCTGTAAAAACTTCCACCCGAAAAAGGTACCAACCGCTTTTCCTTCCTCAATGATGTGCGTGGTGTTGTAGGAACCTCCGCGAATAAACAACGAACCCGTTTTAATGGAATTGGTACTGAATTCTTCATTAGATAGTCGCGTTACCTTGTTCCTATTGTGAGCTACATTGAGTGAAGCGGTCCATCGGAAATCGCTTTTACGGATCAGGTCTGCATTAAGAAGAAGCTCAAAACCCTTGTTTGACATAGCTCCTACGTTGGCGATCATATCGGGGTAGAGATAAGGCGGGACCGGCACCTGGTAGGTGTATAGCAGGTCGGTCGTATTTTTGTCGTAGTACTCTATGGTTCCATGAATACGGCTGTTCATTAGACTGAAATCCAGACCAACATTGAACATAGAGGTTTGCTCCCATTTCAGATTTGGATTGGCGTTTTGGCTGATCTGATAGGCTTTATACCATTTCTCGTTATCATAGTACAGTCCTGACTGACCGTATAACTGCAGCGACTTGTAAGGATCAAGTCCGTCCTGGTTACCCGAAACACCATATCCTACCCTGAACTTAAGGTCGTCAACCATGTCCACATTTTTTAAAAAAATTTCGTCTTTCAGTACCCAGGCTGCCGAGACGGAGGGGAAAGTTCCCCATTTGTGGTTCTTCCCAAACTTGGTAGAACCATCCCGGCGAACAGACGCAGTGATAATGTACTTATCTGCGAGTATATAGTTGAGTCGGCCAAACAGGGATATGAGTTTGTTCATATTAGCACCAGACCATACGTCGGAAGGCCTGAGGTTTTCTCCTGCCCCGAGATTGTCGTATCCGAAGTAATCGGTCACAAACTGGCGATTCTGAGCACCGGCTGTCTGAAAATGGTTGTCTTCATAAGAATACCCACCCAATACACTAATGTTATGGTTTTCAAATTTTTGCTTGTAATTAAGCGTGAACTCCATCAGCTTTTTGTCGGAAGTCCACCACTCTTTTTTTGCAAAGCCCAGATCGTTTCGCCCTTTCTCCGTTTGGGAATTACTGTACTCACCGTAGTCGTTTGACTCACGTTGTTTCAACACACTCAATCCCGCCACGAAATTCTCGGTAATGTCGAGATCAGCCTTCAGATTGATATAGTAAGAGCTATTTTTATGATTCAGCTTGTTGTAGGTCAGATTTCTTACCGGGTTACCCTGATCGTACTCAAAAGAATCAAACCACGTCCCGTCTGCATTTTTTATCGGCACGACCGGGATCATGTTGTAGGCACGTACAAAATTCCGGGTATCGGTAGGCGAATAATTCCTTTCTGTTACAGCTCCGGCAAGCATAAGATTCAACTTATCGTTCAATGCTTTCTGGCTGAAAGTCAGGCGGGCATTGTAGCGCTGCATATCATTTTTCTTGACTACACCCTGCTGTCCCAAAGATGAAAGTGATGCCCTGTACCAGCTGTTTTTACCACCACCCGAAAGTGAAAGACTGTGATTTTGCGTCACACCGGTACGCATGATCTCACGAAACCAGTCTGTGTCTGCCCCAAGATCTATTCCGTCTGTGTTAATTCCATTAGCCCGGGTGTAAGCACGCCAGGAAGAAGCATCAAGCAGGTCGGGCATGTTAGAGACTCTATCCACTGCCGCATATCCTTCGTAATCGACTGTAGTCTTATCTTTTTTCCCCTTCTTGGTGGTAATCAGAATCACACCGCTTGCGGACCTTGAACCATAGATGGCCGCGGCAGATGCATCTTTCAATACACTGATAGATTCTATATCCTGAGGGGCAACAGTATTGATACTCACACCCGGAACCCCATCGATAACGATGAAAGGCTGGCTACTGCCTGTCAAAGACGATGTGCCACGCAGACGGATAGTCTGATCCTTGCTGATATCTCCGCTGCCTCTGGTGATGGTAAGTCCGGCCACCTTACCCTGTAACAAGTCGATGGCATTCCGCGTGACTCCCTTGTTAAAGTCCTTTTCTGACACATTGGTTACCGAGCCGGATATTTCTTTTCTGGATTGCGAGCCATAACCCACCACAATCACTTCCTCCAGGGATTTTGTGTCCACTTTCATTCTGACAGCGAGTGTGGTTTGTGCACCGACAACTACCTCCTGGCCAATATACCCAATGTAACTGAACGTAAGAATTGCTTTTTCATCCAGAACCTCGATTTTGAACTTCCCGTCCGCATCAGTTGAGGTACCAGTCTGCGTTCCCTTGATCATGATACTCACTCCTGCAAGACCTTCTCCATTTTCGTCGGTCACAATTCCGGATATCACTTGTTGAAGTTTGTGGAGTTCAGCAGGTGCTACTTCTCCATTTCTGAATGTCTTCGGCTCTATTTTACTAAGTATCACAGAATTACCTGCCAGTTCATAACCTACACCTATCGGTACGAGCAGGGTTTCCAGAACCTGCAAAAGCGTTTCATTCCGAGCTGTGAGAGAGACTCTCCGCTGCGCTTCAATCATTCTGGAACTAAAGACAAAACCAACGCCTGTCTGTTTCTCCATTTGCAGGAGTACCTGTTTTATATTGGCGTCCTTCAGATGGAGGGTTACCCGTTTAGCCAGCAAATCCTGCCCACTGCTGTCAAAGGCTGCGGCAGAGCCGATACAGATCAATATCAGCAAAATAGGGATGGAGCTTACGCGCACAATGTTGATTAAAAATTGACGGTTGATACAGTTTTTTTTCATACTTTAGAGCGGTTTTTTTTTAAAAAAATCAAAACAATCCCGGTTTGCTTTTTTGTGGATCTTGAGCCATAAAGCAATCGGGGAACAAAAACGGGTCGGTGTTGTTCCACCAACATCGACCCTTCATTTATCTACAGGAACTTCCTTCAATAATAATTCTGCCATCTACGCTCGAATACTTCGCTCCCACCGCTTTGCATAGCATAGACAATTGCTCATACAGCGACAATCCATTGATTGCAGCCGTGACGGGACAGTCTTTCATGGCCGTATCAAATACAATTTCCACCCCGTAAGTGGTCGAAAGCAAATGAAACGCTTCAGAAATAGGTGTTTCATCGAACACAAAGGCATTTTTATCCATAATTGAAACCAGTGGCTGCGGGTTTTCTACCAGGCTTTTCTCCACCCGGAGTTCATTTCTTGCGTACAATACCTGTTGGTTGGGTGTAAGCACGGTTCCCGAATGTCCGACTTCCGAAGTAGCGTCACGTCCCTTTTCCCCCGGTTTATGCACAAAGACCTCGACACGGCCGGTTTTCACTTTCACGGTAACCCCATTTTCAGACGCAAACGAGCGAACCCAGAAACTGGTACCCAATACTTTCGTTACCAATTCCCCCGCTTTCACATAAAATGGCCGTTGCACATCCTTTTCGATATCAAAGAAAGCGGCACCAACAAGACTCACTTCCCTTTTGGAAGGTGTGAAAATGAGGGGGTACCTGATACTGCTACCGGGATATAAATGAACAGAAGATCCGTCCGAAAGCCTGAAAACAATCAGCTTCGAGGTGTTGTTGGATTTTACTTGCAGAGAATTCCCGGAAATAGGATGCGTTTCTTCTGTCGCCAACTGAAGGGTCTCAATCCTTTCCCTGAACACTCCCCATCCTATACCACAAACCAGTAAGATTACCGCTGCATATTTCAACCAAGGGCTGCTTATCCATAGCCATCTGGATTTAGGCGAGTTAGCCCGGGAAATTTCAGTTAACTGCTCTCCTTTCTGAAGCAAGGTTACTGTCTTCCGCACAGCCTCTTCTATATGAGATGCATGCAATTCACTGACAGCATCGACCCGGAGAGCCAGAATAACCTCTCTGGCCTCCATGGCAATGGGCAACATCTCCTTGTTAGCTCCTAACCAATCTTTCCAAGCCTTGTCTGAGGCTGCTGTCGGATGCAGAACCCAGGAACGAAAAGCTTCATCCCATACAAATTGATCCAGTGTATACCCCTTGTAAACATCCATAACTGAAATGATGGCCCCAAATAAATTCAACAAATTACGACGATAAGAACCGTCAATAGCTTTTATTGATGGGTAGACAACACATCAAAGCGGATACTCACCTGCTCCGATTTTTTTTTCAAAAGAACGGCACATGGAACAACCAAAGATAACCCGCGACGAGAATAGCCGCCAGAACGGGTATGTTCCAGTTATCTTTTAACCATTTGAGGGCTCTTTGCAGGAGGTTTGAAACCGACTGAGGGGCAATCTCCATTATATCCGCGATCTCATCCCGGCTCATTTCCTGGAAAAATCGTAGGTAAATCACCTCTTTCTGCCGCTCCGGAAGTCGATTGAGCAGTCCGGAAATACGTAGTGCTGATTTCAGCCCCGACTCCGTCTCTATGATAGTATCTTCAACAGAGAACGTTATAGTTTCCGGTTGTTCATCATAATATAAAGGATAAGACAGCTGTATCGGAGAACGGTTGGCCCGGTGTATTCTCCGGCGCAACGAAGCGATAAGGTAAGGACGGGGAGGAATTTCGGGATTGACGAGTTGTCGTTTTTCCCAGATCTCGAGAAATACATCCTGAATACAATCCTGGATCAAGCCACGATCGTGTGAGAACCTGGTGCCGTAACGGTACATCGTCGCGTAGCAATTTCGCATGAGCGCTTCAAATGCCCTGGCATCTCCGGACAAAAGCTGTCTCCAAAGACCCCACTCATCAGCAGATGCTTTACTTTCATGCATTACCTTTCTTTTTTGGAATAGTCACAACTCCATTTTGATGGTAGAAAAGGGAGTGCAATATTAGTTTTTTATTCCGTAAAAGAACGCTGCTCTTACGAAAATCAGAGATTTTCGCACATCTGCAAACGCTTCTTAAAGATAAAATACATTCCATCCCGACGCTTCAAAGAGAAGCGCCTTGTAGTGCTATTTTCTGCGATGATAAGAGACTCTGAAACACCGGGCATCGTCAAGACATGACATATACGCTAAAAATGCGGCTTTAAAGAGGCTGTTGATCGTAGAGTGGCACAAAGCAGTAACTACTTGAAATGATCATGGCTCACAGATTGAGCAGACATTTCAGTGGAGTATATTGAACTTCATGCATTAGTAAAATGAACACAAACAACTCTATCTTACTAAGATACAAATTAATTTTGACATTTCCTAACTTACCTGGCCTTCCTTCGCTTATTCCCGGGGCATTTTTTTTGTCGAAACAGTTCATCTACTACAGTGTTCTTTGGTTAACGGAAGCTTTAATATTCATAAACGACCCTTTCAACAAAGTAAATCCGGACGTTTAAACAAACCCGCCCGGAATAACTCAGACTACTTTTGTCCCAACCAAAACCAAATAAAACCATGGGACAATATAACTATCAAGGTGCATTGCAAAGACCCCTCAGATCCGGATTCGACGCCCTATCCACAGCTAAAGATGTGATCAGCGGTATAGATCTTACCGGTAAAACGGCCATCGTCACCGGCGGCAACACGGGCATAGGCCTGGAAACGGTTAAAACACTCGCCGGTGCAGGAGCAAAAGTGATCGTAACTGCCCGGGACACAGGAAAGGCCGGACGAAATCTCGGACATCTGGCCAACGTAGAATGGGTCTCTCTGGACTTAATGGACCCGGTATCCATTGACGTATTCGCTGAAAAGTTCCTGACTTCAGAGAGACCGCTCCACTTACTTATACACAATGC
>CAZAVR010000104.1:0-10678 GCA_964488435.1 uncultured Cytophagales bacterium
TTCGGGGCGTGTGCCAAAAACGGACAATATCCTCATACCATGGGAAATAGGAATCTCTCGTTACTTCATTGGTAAGCAATATAGACATTATCACTATCGTGAATTCCATACCTTGTTGAGGTGAGAGTGCCAGCGGATCTTTTTTTAGCAGCTGTTTTTGTGATGGAACAGTCTGAGGAAATGATCGAAGCCTTGTCTTTCTATGATTTCAAAGTTGGTATTTCCGTAGTCGAACAAATTCCGGCTCTGGAGTGCACGGGTCAGACACGCGTGCAGATCTGGCGCTTCTTCAAAAAGTAAATCTGCCTGATGCCGAAGTAAATGGTGCATGGCAGGTGTTTTAAGCGTAATTACAGGTTTTTTAAAAGACATGGACAGATCGACTGTTCCGGAGTGATCGATTCGCGTGAAAGGGAGTACCACCGTGTCGGCGGCATTGAAATAGTATTGCACCTCCTCATCCGGGATGAATTTATGATGCCAGACGATGTCAGGCTGGTGTCGACTTCGTCTGACCAACTGTTCAAGGTAGCGGGGGTTGTCGCTTTTTCCGGCAATCAACAGTCGGCAGTGCTGTTTGCCCGGTTGTAGGAAAGCATCAATGAGGATTTCCAATCCCTTGTAAGGTTTGATTTCTCCAAAAAAGAGAAAGACAAAGGTGTCTTTATTTACGTTCAGGAAATCGCGGCTTGTTTCTTTACTGCTTTGGTTGGGATAATAGAGGTGATAAGGAGGATCTTGTGCGACAATGATTTTGTCGGCGGACAAGCCGAATTTTTTTGTTGCGTCCGATTTCATCTGCTCGGAATAAACCCTGATATGGGTACAGTTTCGGAGAAAGAAGGTGTACACAATTTTTTCCAGAAGCAGCCATTTTCCGGCATGATTCCGGAGGTTGTGAATGGTATGAAAAACGGGGATTTTTCGGAACCGCAGACCCGCTATTTCAACCACAAATACAGAAGATTTCAACAGGCTCCGGAGAAGCGTCTTTCCGATGATAAAACTGTGGACCCAGTCGTAATAAATGATGTCAGGACGGTGCCTGGATACCGCGATACAGGTGCTTCCTATTTTTCTTTTCTCTCCTGAAACCACCCGGAATCCGGATTTTTCCAAGGCTTTTTTGATCAGAAACTGGAAGGGGTTTTCGGTTCCTGCATCGGGTAGTATCAGGATTTTTGCGGAGAAATTTTTCAACTTTTGATTATAAAAATATATGACAAATCTAATGAAGCTTACCTCTTACTGGTCGGAGTGAAAGCTAATTTGTAGCCTGATGCGACGGCATAAAGGTGTCCATGGGCAGAGGTTTGTGGTAATCCGAAACGAGGTTGAGCCATGAGCTGCGGAGTTAAGTCCGAAAAAGCGATGTTCATGAATCCTGAGGTATATCCCGCTTCCAGAGAAAGTCGTACGGTGTCCTGGTCCACCTCCAGCCGACTTCCGTAAGGATACACGACGGTATCGGCTTTTATTTTTAGTACTTCGGAGATCCTTCGCCTGGACTGTTCCAGCTCATATCTTTTTTGTTTTTCATCCAGGAAGCACATGATGCGGTGGGTCATGGTATGGGAGGCGATCTGATGTCCGCTTTCAGAAAGGGAGGCTATTTCCTCCCAGCTCATGAAGTGAAAGCGATCCTCGTTGAAAATAGCTATTTCAGCCGGTCTGATTTGGTTTTTTTTCATGATTTCAGCAATCAATTGATACGGATCGGCAAGTTGATGCCGGTAAACAAACCTTTTTAAAGCACGGCTCAAAGTATTGAGGTGCTGCCGGGATACAGGGTAGGGATGCTGATAGTCATTCAGAGGAAGGGCAATTTTACTCCCCATCCGGTTGAGCAGCATCAGGAAAATATGATCTCTCCAAATGAAAGGATACTTCCTGTCGATCAGGTCCGGGCATATCGCAAACATCGCCGTCAGTCCGTATTTGTCCAGGATAGGCGCCATCACCGAGTAATTATTGCGCATACCATCATCTGCTGTGATGAAGAAGCCGCTTTCAGAAGAAGCCAGCTCTCTGATCGGCCTGAAAGGAAAGTGGCGGGTCAGGAAGGCAAGTTGTTTGTCAAAGACGGCCATAGTCAGATCGACATTGTACGTGTCGTAGCCGGGTAACGAGGCGGTGTTCAGGATGTTATGGAGGGAGAGGATACCTTTTTTTCGGCCACAGAGTGCGTGATAGAGCCTGCTGATTCCGGCGTAGTAAGAAGCAGACAGCCAGGCGTCCCGTATGAAATGCCTCATATTCATGCGTATGTCTTTATCGTTTGTGGCATAAGTAAATGTCTTTGTCGGTTATACGCCCCTGGCGCCGGCTTTCATTTTTGCTTATCTGAACCATGGCCGATACTGCAGATCGTACCTGAGCTGATTGCGACGGAGGCCTATGGCTTTGGCGGGTACGCCTGCGACAATTGCTTTTTCCGGTACGTCTTTGGTTACGATGCTTCCGGTAGCTACTACAGCCCCCTTGCCTATACTTACGCCGGGTAAAATGGTGGCGCGTGAGGCGATCCAAACATGGTCTTCGATAGTAACACCGGCTCCCTTTGTGCGGTGTTGATCATCATGCGGGTCATGCGACAATGTCCAGATATGGACATCCTGGGCGATATCGACATGATCCCCAATCCGGATCCGGCCTCCACGTCCGTCGAGCAATACCCTTTTGTTAAAAACACAGCCCGTGCCAACCAGAATGTTGCTGCCGTTCCGCAGGTCTACACCCATGCTCCAGTAATTTCCCTGCCCTGTTCTTTTTATAGTACGCCTGATAAAAAACCGGCGGACGGCGTGAAAAGGGATATACATCACCCACTCCAGAAAGAGGTAGTTCTTAAAGCATAGAAAGATCGTATATAGGAGGATGCCTGTTTTCTTCACGGGTGTTCTGTTAGGAGGTGTGTGAATTTTTCAAAAGAGAGTACCGGATACCTTTTTCTTATCTCAAAGTTCAATTGAAGAAAGCCGCTGTCCCCTGGATTTGTAAGTACCGCTCTGAGTGTTTCCTCATTTTGGATCAGATTGCGTGTCGATAAGTTAATCAAATGCCTGTCATTTTGATATTGATGTATAAAACTGAACAGGCTTAATTCCTTTTTTTGATCATATCCCATGTCTATAATAAAAGCGGGCGTGTCAGTGAAGCAGGCTTCCAGTCCCAGTGTCGTTCCGAGGTGAAAGAACGCTTCGGCGTTCTGCACTTTTTCAAACTTTTCCATCAGGTGTGCTTCGCTTACCGAGAGGTCGGCTGTCCGGAATTCTTCGTCAAGGTGTATATTATCCAGTTCACGGAGGCATTCATACACTTTCCAGTTGCTTTGAACAGGATAGGGGCGAACGACGAGCGTCAGGTCCTGCCTGAGTGCCTTCATTTGTGCGGAGATTGTCCTGATTACGTCGATTTCGTCCGGGATCAGCCTTTCTATGCCGACAGCGCATCCGAAATAAATATAGGGAAAGGAAAACGAGCGGAATACCATGTCTTTTTTAATGCGGAGGTATTCCTCTATGTATCCTAACTGACTCGCCCCGGTTATGGTGATTTTTGCCGGATCTACTTTTTGTAATGCTGATATATCGTTGGCCATGGCGCTGTTCCAGACAGCATATTTTACTCTTCCTGAGAAACAAGTGTGTTTGCAAGGATGGTCCCAGCTGTATACATACACTTTTACAGATGGATGGTGGTTTTGGATAAGTCTGGAGAGAAGGTAGTCGTCTGCGATAGCAGTAAAAAAGACAAACTGATCTATATCATCGATTCGGGTTTTCCGGGAAGGCCGGAGTCCTTTTAAGAACGTGTCGTAAGCAACGAATTTGGGGAGGAGCTTTATCCAGTGAAGCCGTCGGAGGTTTTTGCGAACTTGTGTTGGTAAAGGGGTGTTGGATGCCTTAAACAGTTCCATCAGAAAGAAATTGTCGCGACTTTTTGGTAGGGCTCGACAAAAGAAATAGATAATTTCCCAAAGCTTATTGATGCGGCTGTTTGTCCGTTCGTTTATTGCTCTGAAACCGACGTTTCCCGGTAGATGGCGGCGTATCTGTTCCTCCTCTTCAGCTTTGCCCATGACGATGACCTTATGCCGGGCTGAGGCAGTTGCAATGACCCTTCGGACATCATTTCGAAAATCAAAAAAAGAAACGACAAAGGCTATTTTCATAGGCTGGCCGGTTTTTGACTGTAGTGGTTCTATTTCCCTGGCAACGTAATTTCTATAGTTTCTTTGATAGCACTTATCCATTTGGATGCCTGTAAATTTGCTTCGAAGTTTGCCGGAGTTTTCTTTTAACCGGAGTGTCTATGTACTTTTCAATTCCCGCGAAGGAAATGATTTCCCAGCTGACAGCGTTTCGAAATTTGATCGACATGGATGACCACCTCTGACATAAATGACAGCAGCTTTGTAGGTTATAGTGTGCTAATAGATCTTTAGTCTATTTTATTATAGCAATAATACTAAATATTAAGGCAGCTTCCATGAAAATCAGGGAGTAAATCAATGGCCGGAAAAAAAAATACCGGAGTTTTTCCTTGCTTACCCCAGGAATAGAGAGAAAGTTTTTCGAGGTTTCGGTGGAGGAGATACGCAAATCGCAGTTACTTTTCTAACAATAAACGGATCGTCTCCTCTGTCATTTTTTTTGAGGAGAAAAGCTCAACTTTATTTCTGGCACGCAGGGCCATTTCTTTCATCTTATTTTTATTTTCCAAGGCCCAGGTTAATTGGCCGGTGAGTGATTCTACGTTTTCCGATGTAAATAAAAGTCCCTCGCAACCGTCGGATATCAGGTTACTGATGCAGTCTAAGTCTGACGAAATAACGGGCAAGCCCATGGCCATCGCTTCGAGCAGACAGAAGGGAAACCCCTCCGACCGGCTTGGCAACACAAACAAATCTGCTGCAACCAACCAATCCCTGACGTCCTGCTTGTAACCGACGAAAGAAACGCGATCCAGGATATGGAGCTCCCCGGCGAGTAGTTTTAGCTGACTGGTTAACTCTCCCTCTCCGACAAAGTACAGTCGGTGCCCGGGGAATTGATCTGAAATACTGGAAAATGCCTGCAGCAGTATGTCGTGCCCTTTCTGATGCGACAAGCGTGCGACAGTCAGAATAATTTTATCATTTATGGGATTCGTTAACTGCAGGTAACCACTCCCCTCAACCTCCCGGGAAAACCTGTCCAGGGAGACGCCGTTGTTGATGACACGAATGCTTTCTTCTCTTACACCGAACGCCTTTGCCAGAAGCATGGCATTGTTTTTGGAGACACTGACCCAATATTGATTTCTTTTTCCGGCCCATGAATATCTTTTGCTCAGTTGCGGCGAAGCTTTGAATTCATCATTGACGAGTTGAAACGTAATTACTGTTTTGATCCTCAGGATGGCAGCTGCGAGAATGGCTTCACTGCCTGTGTCGGGCCATGGGAGCGTGATGTGTATAGCTTTGGGGTTAATTTTTAAAATAAGCCGTACGAGTTTCCATACGTTGATGGCTAAATTGATATTTTTATGTTTTCTGGGCTGGAGCTGGCGAAAGTTTATGGCTGTATAGCTTTTGGAGATTTTTTTAAAGTCTTCCTGAAGAGAAATCGTGCCGGGCCTGTCGGGGAATGCAACATGAATTTGATTCCCGTCCTCGTGCAGTGCTTTTGCTAAAGTCAGGACGTATTCTTCACAGCCACCACGCCCTGTCGAAGGGAAGATGATAAGTATGGTGTCTGGTTTAGGGATGAGCAAATTTGTCATAAACTCGTTGGGAGCTACTTTAGATAATGATGGGTTAAAGAAACAAATTTTCCTGCGATCACTTTTTTGCTACGATAGCCAGACCCAGAAACATGGTGTGATTTTTTTCGAATGCAGCGGGTGGGCGGTCGCGGGCAAGCAGCCATCTTATAAGCGGATAACTCAGCCTGGTGAGGATTTTGCGGGTTCGGCGTTTCGGGAATTCCATGACCACCGTATGAGAAATCATTTGTGCCAGACAGGCAAACCATCCTCCTGTGGCCGAAATGGATATGTTTTCGTCTTTAAAGCCGCCGTGTTTGAGAATTCTTTTTATGGAGAACGGAGTGTACCGGTACTCATCAAAGGGGATTTCGTGAAGCGGCCATAAAAAGGGAACAGTAAGGAAAAGCGTACCGCCGGGTTTCAGTATCCGGAATATTTCCGAGGTAACCTGTTCAGGGTCAGGCAGGTGTTCCAGTACTTCCGTTGCCATACAACTATCGACGGTAGCTTCTTCAAACGGCAGCGTTTTTCCATCCCATTGTTTTTCCGGCCGGACCTGTTTCAAATAAAATGAATCTTCCCACTCTACGCCGATATACTCGCTGACCGAACTGTTGCCGAGAATATAATCGCGGTAGGGTTGGGTTCCGCACCCCACATCGACGAGGGTTCCCTTTAGTTCCGGCAGCGCTTTGTTCAGCGCATTCAGCAGGGCTTTACGGATGACAAATAAATCATAGTCCGAACGTAGATCGGGTGTAAGGAAGGGGCTGTTATCTGGTTTTCCCATAATTACCGGGCTTGGATGGTGTTCATTGATGTCCTCAGGTAACGCCCGAAAATCCTTTTTTTATATGTCAGATTTTATGTCTTACACCGTATCTATAAATTCTTTTTCTACTTTTAAAATAATGGTACTGAAAATCAGCATCAATGTCATGAAGGCCAGGCTATAAGCCAGTACTCTTACAGAATTTTGTTGTCAGGGAAGAAATGAGTAACCAGAAACCTCTGTAGAGCCAGAGTTCCTTCCAGTTTATTTTCAACAGTGAAGAGATGGGTTATATTTCGAGATCCCAGTGATCGTTTTTACCATGCAGTCCATCCGCCATCTACTGTCAGGGTTGAGCCGGTCATATAGCTTGAATCGTCAGAGGCGAGGAAAACAAACGGTCCGCTTAGTTCATCGGGTTCACACATTCTCCCCATGGGCGATAGCTTTGAAAAGTTCTTCAGGAAGGGAGCGTCGTGTTTGTTCAATACACCATGTGGAACGATGGCGTTGCACCTGATGCCGTTCTGCGCGTAAAAAGTAGCGACGTACCGGGTGAAATTCGGGATAAATGATTTTGAGGCAATGTAGTCGACAGGTTTGAATTGCTTCACCCCGTCACCGAAATCATACAGACTTTGATTGGGGGCGACTACCGAGTAAGTAGAAGCTACGTTGATAATATTTCCGGATTGTTGCTTCAGCATCTGCCTGCAAGCATACTGAGTCATTAATACGGTGCCTGTAAGGTTTACGTCAATGGATTTTCTGAGAAGATCTGCCGGATAGTGCTCGAAACGGCTCGCATTAACCGTTCCGGTGTGTTCCATGTCGAATTTGGCGTCAATGGCTGCATTGTTGACGAGTACATCTATTTTGCCGAACCGTTCGACGGCTTCTCCCACGGCGGCGGCACAACTTTCTTCACGGGTAATGTCCAGGTCCACAAGGCAAAAAGACGTATCGGGAAAGTCGGCGGACAGGGTTTTGCGGATGGGCTCGGTTTTGGATTTGTCAATGTCGCCAAGGACAACGCTGGCCCCCTGTTTTATGAATGCAGCGGAGATATTACTACCGATAAGACCATAGGCGCCTGTGATCAACACTACCTTATCTTTTAGCCTGCCTTGGGTATGCATGAAATGCTGTTTCGGGGGAGGGTAATGTAAAGATAGTCATTTTTTATGTAAATAAAAAAAGCCCCGTGGCGATAAAACACCCGGGGCTTTTTCAAAGAACAATATAGATCAGATGATCAGATGTCTATCGCCTCTCCGTAGGCGACTTCTGTGGCACCTTTGATGGTTTCGGACATGGTGGGGTGGGGGTGGACAGAACGCAGGATTTCGTGAGCGGTTGTTTCCAGTTTACGCGCTACTACTACTTCTGCGATGAGTTCGGTTGCGTTGTAGCCGATGATATGTGCGCCGAGGAATTCCCCATATTTGGCGTCATAAACTACTTTTGCAAAGCCGTCAGGTGCTCCGGCTGCCTTGGCTTTACCAGAAGCGACAAACGGGAATTTACCAACTTTTACGTCGTAACCGGCTTCTTTTGCTTTTTTCTCCGTATATCCGACAGAGGCGATTTCAGGCTGACAGAAAGTACATCCCGGTATATTTCCGTAGTCGAGCGGTTCTGTTTTGTGACCGGCGATTTTCTCCGCGCAAATGATACCTTCTGCGGTAGCTACGTGCGCCAGGGCTGGTCCTGGTGTTACATCCCCAATGGCATAAAAACCGGGAACGTTGGTTTCGTACCACTCGTTTACGGTAATTTTACCTTTATCGGTTTTAATGCCGGTTTCTTCGAGACCCAGGTTTTCTATATTGGCGGCAATGCCGGCGGCGGAAAGCACGACGTCCACATCAAAAATCTGCTCGCCGGTGGGTGTTTTAACATACACTTTCGCTCCCTTTCCTTTGGTGTCCACCTTTTCTACGGAAGAGTTGGTAAGGATCTCGATGCCCTTCTTTTTGAATTGCTTTGCGAGCTCTTTGGACACGTCCTCATCTTCAACAGGCACGACATTGGGCATGAATTCGACCACGGTAACCTTCGTTCCAAGGGTTGCATAGATGTAAGCAAACTCAACTCCGATAGCACCTGAACCAATGACAAGAAGTTTTTCAGGTTGCTTCGGAAGGCTCATGGCTTTCCGGTATTCGATGATTTTCTCGCCGTCAATTTTGATATTTGGTAATTCGCGGGCACGGGCACCTGTTGCAATCACTACTCCTTTTGAAGCGGAATAGTCTGCTTTTTTGCCATCTTTATCGGTAACTTCTACTGTTTTGCCCGCCTTCACACGAGCAGTACCCATGATCACATCAATCTTATTCTTCTTCATAAGAAATGCGATGCCTTTGTTCATTGCATCCGCAACCCCACGACTGCGACCGATGACCGAACCGAAGTCAGCGGATGATTCGCCTACGTTGATCCCATAATCCTTTGCATGGGTGATATATTCAAATACCTGGGCACTTTTTAATAGTGCTTTTGTAGGGATACAGCCCCAGTTAAGGCAGATACCACCCAGATTTTCTTTTTCAACAATCGCCACTTTTAATCCCAGCTGAGAGGCGCGTATCGCGGTAGGATAACCTCCGGGACCACTTCCTATCACGATTAGATCATATGCTTGAGCCATTTTTTATTTATTTAATGGGTTATTATAGTTGAATTTTAAAATGCTGCTGCAAAGGTAAAATGATTTACCGGAATGACTACCTTTGCTCTCCTTTTCATCTGGAATAATTTAGAGATCAGATGATTCCTGAATCGGGCCAGGGACATGAATATGTGGCAAATACCGATGAAAAAATATTTTTTTACTTAATTTCAAATCTAAAACTTGTGCTATGACTATAGAGCAATTGAAAGACTTGAAGGCCAGAGTAGAGGCCTTGGGGAGGTATCTTTGACTACGCTAACCGGAAAGAGAAGCTGGATGATCTAGAGAATCAGACAGCTCAACCTGAGTTTTGGTCGGATTCGTCTAGAGCAGAGACGGTGATGAAAGAGGTCAGGGGACTTAAATTCTGGACGCAGGGTTATGAGGAACTTATGCGTTTACGTGATGACCTGGATACCATCTGGGAATTCTACGAAGCAGGAGAGACGGATGAGGAGGATGTAGATTCGGAGGGGAAAAAGCTGGCGGCGAAGCTGGATGAGCTGGAGTTTCGAAAAATGATGTCGGAAGAGGGGGATGAGCTTTCAGCCGTTATAGAGATCAATGCAGGAGCCGGAGGCACCGAGTCGCAGGATTGGACGTCCATGCTGATGCGTATGTACATTATGTGGGCTGAGAAGAACGGGTACAAGGTTCGGGAGGTCGACTTACAGGATGGTGACGTGGCCGGTGTCAAGTCGGTTACACTGGAGATCACCGGCGACTACGCTTATGGCAACCTCAAGTCTGAAAATGGGGTGCACCGGCTGGTGAGAATTTCACCTTTTGACTCCAATGCGAGGCGGCATACTTCTTTTTCTTCGGTGTATGCTTATCCGCTCGTTGATGATAACATAGAAATCGAGGTCAATCTGGCTGATATTACCTGGGATACCTTCCGGTCGGGAGGGGCAGGAGGGCAGAATGTAAACAAAGTGGAAACCGCTGTACGTTTACATCATAAGCCTTCCGGTATCATTATCGCCTGCCAGCAGGAAAGGTCTCAGCTGATGAATAAAGAGGTGGCGCTGAGGCTTTTGAAATCACGTCTCTATCAGATCGAACTTGAAAAGCGTAACGCTGCGAGGGCAGAAGTTGAGGCTTCAAAAAGAAAAATAGAGTGGGGGTCGCAGATCAGGAGTTATGTGCTCGACGACCGACGTGTAAAGGATCACCGGACGAATCATCAGACTTCCAATACCGAGGCGGTTCTGAATGGAGAAATCAATGACTTTATCCGAGCTTACCTGATGGAAGCCTGAGGTTTGATCTTTCCCGGACAGAAGCGATTATAATTTTAGCCGACAGGAAGTTAGGGCCGGCTCCGGTACAACAGCCAGAGCCGGCCCTAAAATATTCCTTGATTTCATGGGTAGTGCAGACGGGCGGACGATGTAGGGCCATTGTCTGAGCTTTCAAAAGCCGCCGGCTTCCTTCCGAGACGCTTAATCAGTCGTAACTTACGTTATATTGTTTAA
>CAZAVR010000105.1:0-10605 GCA_964488435.1 uncultured Cytophagales bacterium
TCGTGGTAATCTCGGGGTCGCCAAACTGTTCGAGCGACGACTGATTAAGTTCAGAGTTTTCCGCTTTTTCCGCCCTTGAGCATGCCTTCCACCGAAGACATATTGAGATCGCCCTTTGCTTTTTCTGAATTGTGGCAACCGATACATTTTTCATCCAGCAGCGGTTTGATCATGTCCCGGAAAACATCTGCTTCCTGGATGTTGAGTTGCGGTTTGGTGCGGGTGTTCAAAAGCGGTGCTGTCAGAAAGCCTTCTCCGTGGGTAATGTCCGCGCCCAGATGGCCTGCGAGGGTGGTTAAAAGCAACAGTATGAAGCTAAAACCTCTTGTTATGAGATGTCCGGGTTGCAGTCTTTCTTTTAGGGAATAACAGAGGAGCGCCAGCAGAGACGTGGCTGCCCCGGTGTATTTGTGTGTCTGGATCATTTCTGTGTCATATCCCTCCTCCAGCGATAAGAACAAGCCGCTTATCGCACTCATCGCAGCAGTAAAGGCTCCCCACGACAACAGGAACGAAGAGGTGCTTTCCGCTTTCCTGGCCATGTCACCAGGGCAGAAAGTATTAATCACCGCATAGAAAACGAGCAAAGCGATCGGGAAATGCAGCAACAGGGGGTGCATTTTTCCGGATACCTGCAATAAGACCGGCAGTGCAAGCCGACTTTCAAAAACCAAAAGGAATACAAGCAGACAGTTCAGGAAAAACAGTGCGTTGCTCAGGGCTTTGGTAAAAAATGGATGCATTCAGAAAAAGGGGTCAGATAAAGGAACAACAGAAAAAGAAGCCGGTATTAAGCCATGACACCTGATATGAGTTTTCCGGAAACATCAGTCAGACGGTAACGTCTTCCGAGATGTTTGTAGGTGAGTTGCTCATGATTAAGGCCGAGCAGGTGAAGTATCGTCGCGTGGAAATCGTGAACGTGCACCGGATCTTTGGCGATGTTGTATCCGAATTCGTCCGTTTCTCCATAAGATATCCCTGGCTTAACACCTCCGCCCGCCATCCACACGGAAAAGGCGCGCGGATGGTGATCTCTTCCATAGCTTTCTTTTGAAAGAGGTCCCTGGCAATAGTTGGTACGTCCGAATTCGCCACCCCATATCACCAGCGTTTCGTCCAGGAGTCCGCGTTGTTTAAGGTCGGTGATCAACGCGGCTGAGGCCTGATCAACGTCCAGGCATTGCCCCCGTATTTCATTGGGTAGTCCGCCATGGCTGTCCCAGCCCTGGTGATAGAGCTGGATGAATCTGACACCCTGTTCGGACAGTTTACGGGCAAGCAGACAATTTGCGGCATAAGTTCCGGGGATCAGACATTCGGGACCATAGAGCTTAACGATGCTCTCCGGTTCACGGCTCATGTCGGTGATATCCGGTACCGCTGTCTGCATACGGTAGGCCATTTCATACTGTTGTATTTTCGTGGTAATCTCGGGGTCGCCAAACTGTTCGAGCGACGACTGATTAAGTTCAGAAAGTTTATCAAGCATTTCTCTCCGCCGGGTGCGGTCCATGGAGGAGGCATCGCCGAGGTACAATACCGGATTTTCTCCACTACTGAATTGCACGCCCTGATGGACCGAGTCAAGAAATCCGTTGGTCCATAGCTTCGAATACACCCCCTGACCATTGCCTTTTCCTTTGGAAAGTAAGACGCAGAAAGCCGGCAGGTTTTTGTTTTCACTGCCCAGTCCATAGCTTAGCCACGAACCCATGCTGGGGCGGTTGCCTACCTGCGCGCCCGTTTGGAAAAATGTCAGTGCAGGATCATGATTTATGGCTTCGGTATGAAGTGTTTTTATGATACAGATGTCGTCTATAATCCGTGAAGTGTAGGGGAGCAATTCACTCAGCATTGAACCTGACTGTCCGTACTTTTTGAAATTGAACAAACTGCCTGCCAGCGGAAAACTGGCCTGGTTTGACGTCATCCCGGTCAGGCGCTGGTTTCCGCGGACAGAGGCCGGAAGTTCCTGCCCATGCATGGTGTTCAGAAGCGGCTTATGATCAAAGAGCTCCAGCTGTGACGGGGCGCCGTTTTGAAAGAGGTAGATAACCCGTTTGGCTTTCGGGGCAAAATGAGGCAAGCCGGGCGGAAGTCCTGCTGTTTCGATACCGCCTGAGCCAAAAAGATCCGGAATCATCAGTGAGCCCAGGGCAGCACTACCCAGTCCGAGGCTGAGTTTGGAGAGAAAATGACGTCGGTTTACATTTAAACCGAAATCGAATTGCGGCTTTTCCATGGGATCAGGATTTGGATATAGTTTCTTCCATGTTGTATATCAGGGAAATAACCCTCATAAGGGCTGCGGCTTCAAAAATATTGATATTGGATTCGTGTGGGAATTCACCCGCATCGAGGATTTCCCGGGCGCTTGCCTGACCATTCTTTTTCTTCTGAAGCGCCTGTTGTTCCGCCTGAAAGTAGGAATACAGGGTTTTGTATTCCTGATCCGTGGGCATCCGGCACACAATAGATCGGAAGGCTTTTCGGATTTTACCTTCTGTGTTGGATTTTTCTTTGGTGAGCTTTTCCGCAAAGGTCCGGGAAGCTTCCATTACGGTAGGGTCATTCATCATCACAAGTGCTTGCAGCGGCGTGTTGGTCTTTACACGCTTCACCTCGCACTGATCCCGGTTGCTGCCGTCAAAAATCATCATAGAGGGAGGAGGGACCGTCAATTTAATAAATGTGTAGATGCCTCTCCTGTACAGTGCTTCCCCGCGCTCCTGTTTGTAGGTAGCCAGTTCTCCTCTTCCGGAAGTGGCCGCTTCCCACAGTCCGGCCGGCTGATAGGGTTTGACGCTGGGGCCTCCGATCTTCCGTATGAGCAATCCGCTGCTGGCGAGCACAAGATCGCGCACATTTTCTGCGGCAAGACGATTCCTGGGGCCGCGGGCCAAAAGTAAATTTTCCGGGTCTGTCGCCAGTTTCTGTTTTGATATCCGTGACGACTGACGGTAAGTGGAAGACATCACGATTTGTTTCATCAGGCGTTTGATGTTCCATCCATTTTCTGCAAAGTCTGCGGCCAGCCAGTCAAGAAGATCGGGGTGCGTAGGCAGATTTCCCTGCATTCCAAAGTCTCCGGAAGATTTGACCAGCCCCTGTCCAAAGATTTCCTGCCACACCAGATTGACAAAAACCCTTGCTGTGAGTGGATTGCGTTTGTCGACTGTCCAGCGAGCCAGTCCCAGCCTGTTTTTGGGATACTGACTGGTATCGAATTTCATCACCACTGCGGGAGCCGAAGCGGTGACCCGTTTGCCAGGGGCGTCGTAGGCGCCACGAGCCAGCACGTAGGTTGGCCGAAGTGTGTCACGTTCTCCCATGACTGACACGTACAAGGTACTGGTATCCGGTTTGTTAATAAAAGAGAGCAGGTTGCGTGCTTCCTCGCTGCTGATCGTAAGAATGGGGTTTTTCGCTGGTTTTGATTGGAGGACATCTCCTTCATAGCCTTTTTCCGGCGTGTTGTTGAAAAAGGCATACAGCCTGAAATAATCCTCCTGCGACACGGGGTCGTACTTATGGTCGTGGCATTGGGCGCATTCGACGGTGAGTCCGAGGATGCCTTTGCTGTACGTTTTGGTTTTGTCAAGTATGTATTCTACACGGTATTCTTCTTCAATCACGCCCCCTTCTTCCGTGTACTTGTGGTTTCTCAGAAACGCAGTCGCGAGGATTTGCTCTTTGGTACGGTCAGGAAGCATGTCGCCGGCGATTTGCCAGGTCACAAACTCATCATAAGGAAGGTTTTTGTTGAAAGCGTGAATAAGCCAGTCTCTCCAGGGCCACTGCGTACGGACGTTATCATCTTGGTATCCATAGGAGTCGGAGTAGCGGGCCATGTCCAGCCACATAATAGCCATTTTTTCTCCATAGGATGTGCTGGCGAGCAATTGATCGACCATTTTTTCGTAAGCATTACTACCTCGATCTTCGATGAAACTATCCATCATTTTTAGATCAGGGGGAAGCCCGGTCAGGTCAAGGGCTACTCTTTTCAGCAGATAAGGTTTATCGGAAAGGTCGTTGGGAGAGAGTCCGTTTTTCTCCAGTTTTTTCAATACAAAATAGTCGATCTCATTCGAGGGCCAATCTGTATCCCTGACTTTCGGCAGAGGCTTTTTCAGGGGCGGGGTAAACGCCCAGTGTTTTTCGTAGGCTGCACCTTGTTTGATCCACTTTTTGATCAGGCTTATTTCATCGGTAGTTAGCAAGCCGAGATGTGAATCCGGTGTCGGCATCTGGTAGTCAGGGTCGGTTGAACTGATGCGTCTGAATAGTTCCGACTGCTCCGGTTTGCCGGGTACAATTGCATATTTGCCCTTAGATTCCGTCAAGGGTGCGAAGGCGCTTGCTTCTGAATCGAGACGTAATCCTGCCTCACGCTTATTGGCATCGGGTCCGTGGCATGCAAAGCATTTGTCGGAAAGAATGGGGCGGATGTGAAAATTGTAAGAAATTCGTTCTTCCTCATTCTCGCCAAACGGATTATTTCCGCTGAGATATGCTCCTGTAACCACGGCGATGAGCACACCGGCAATAATGAGAAAAGTTTTCCGGGTTGTCATGGTTTCAGCCGGTATGAAGAGTTCTTAGTAGCCAACGGCATTGATATCGGGAGGGAATTTCAGTAAAAAAAATTAAATAATAAAATGGGATTGTTCATTTTTTTTAATTTCTAAAGCTTGGAAGTAATTAGGGCCGTGTTCATGGAGAAATGCATTGATTCAGGTGATCGTTATGTGGGCCATTGCGTGGGAGAAGAGACGGGCTTTAGTTATAAAGCCTGGTGAGAGATAAATGGAATGCGGACAGGATTTGGCAAATAATTATCAGTCTTTTTGCCGTAAAATCAATGTTACGGGTTCCTAATTATTATATTTGCATTTTTACACATTGACTTGTTTTGAGTGACTTGCTATGGGTATTTTTTTATAGAAAATGATGCCATAGACTTGAATAGTCATCCCTCAAGGCAGGTCCTGAGATAAAGGAAAAGGGAGGAAGAGCCAATACACACACCCATGAAGATGACGATTCAGGCGAATTTCATCTGACTCAAATAATACAGATTGAAGATAAACAGATGAAAGTATTAAAGTTTGGAGGTACATCAGTTGGTTCTGTAGATAGTATCAAAGAAGTAGTCGGTATTGTAAAATCGAATATTTCAGAGGGAAATAAAATTGCTGTTGTATTTTCAGCAATGGGGGGCGTTACCAATCGTCTGATAGAGATAGGCAAGATGGCAGCCTCCGGAAACACAGATTATATAGATTTACTCGCCGGCGTGGAGGAACGGCATTTTAATGTCATTCGGAGTCTTATCCATGTGAAGAGCCAGAGTGCAGCCATGGCTGCGACCAAAGGCCTTTTTAACCAATTGGAGGATTTGCTCAGAGGTGTTTTGCTGACCAGGGAGCTAACCGCCCGTTCCCTTGATCTTGTGATGAGTTTTGGAGAGCGCCTTTCGGTGACGATTATGACAGGCGTATTCAACAATGCCGGAATTCCTTCCGAGGTGTGTGATGCGAGTCATCTCATCAGGACCAATACACTACATGGATTTGCCGAGGTGGATTTTGAGGTCACCAACCAACAGATACTCGAGCATTTTGCGAGGTCGGGCAAGCTGCAGTGTGTAACCGGTTTTATAGGATCGGATGCTGCAGGTATCACCACTACCCTTGGCCGGGGCGGATCGGATTACACGGCTTCCATCATTGGTGCGGCACTTGGCGCCGAATTGATCGAGATATGGACGGACGTCAACGGAATGATGACCGCAGACCCCCGCAAGGTAGCCAATGCGTTTACGATTCCGGCGATTTCCTATGTGGAAGCGATGGAGCTGTCTCATTTTGGGGCCAAGGTGATTTATCCGCCGAGCCTTCAGCCGGCATTTGCGCAAAAAATACCTATTAAAATACTGAATACTTTTGACACCGGATTTTCCGGGACGCTGATTAGCGACGAAAGCGGCGAAAGGGATTTTGATATTACGGGTATCTCTTCTATTGATGATATCGCACTTGTTAATATTCAGGGAAGCGGGATGATTGGTGTTGCGGGAGTTTCAGCGCGCCTTTTCAATGCGATGTCGCTTAACAGGATCAGTGTGGTACTTATTTCTCAGGCATCTTCAGAGCATTCTATTTGTTTTGCGATAGATCCAAGGAATGCCGATCAGGTGAGTAGTATATTGGAACATACCTTTGAGGCAGAGATCGCTACCGGCGATATCGACAGCATAGGAATTGAAAAAAACCTTTCCATTATAGCTATAGTGGGAGAAGGTATGAAGAAGAGCAGCGGTATATCCGGTAAGCTTTTTACAGTTCTCGGAAAGAACGGAATTAATGTGATTGCTACGGCACAGGGATCATCTGAGCTGAATATTTCAGTTGTGATCTCAAAAAACGATTTATCGAAAGCATTGAACGCCATTCATGGTGTGTTTTTTCAGTCCGAAACCCGTTCGCTCAATTTATTCGTGGTGGGTGTTGGTTTGATAGGCAGTACATTACTGGAGCAGGTAAGGAAGCAGGAAGAATACCTGCGCAAGGAGAAGTTGTTGAAAATAAATATCGCCGGCTTGTCCAATACGAGGAAAATGTTGTTGGAACCGGGCGGGATATCCCCGGGTGTGTGGCGGAATGCCTTGGAAGAGCAGGGTGTAAAGACAAGTATTCCAGCGTTTGTGCAAAGAATAAAAGAGCTGAATCTTCCCAATAGTGTCTACGTGGACTGCACGTCCGATAAGGACATTGTCAGCTACTATGAAGAACTACTGGATGCAAGCGTGTCGGTGGTGACACCGAATAAGGTGGCTAATTCCGGACCTTATTCTGAGTATCTCCATTTACAGCGTACTGCTCTGAAGAGAGGAGCGAAATTCTTGTACGAGACCAATGTGGGTGCGGGGCTGCCCATTATCAATACGATCCAGGGCTTAATGGCCAGCGGAGACAAATTTCTGAAAATAGAAGCGATTTTATCGGGTACGCTGTCGTTTATTTTTAATAGTTTTGGTCCGGAATTACGGTTTGTAGACGCCGTAAGAGAGGCGAAAGCCCGGGGATTTACGGAGCCTGATCCGCGCGATGACCTGAGCGGAGCAGACGTGGCGCGTAAAATACTGATACTGGCCCGGGAAGTAGGGGTAGGGCTGGAGCCGCGTGAGGTCGAGGTGGCGAGGTTGCTTCCTGAAAATTGTCTGTCTGCTCAAACTGTTGAGGCGTTCTTCAGCGAGTTGGAAGCCTCCGATAGTTATTTTGCCGGTCTTCTGAAAAGCGCAGAGGAAAAGGGAGAAAAATTAAGATACATCGCGACGCTGGAGCACGGTAAAGCGAGTGTCGAGTTGAAAACGGTGGATGCGGCTCATCCGTTTTACACACTTTCGGGTAGTGATAATATTGTTTCATTTACTACAGAGAGGTATAAAGACCGGCCATTGGTTATTAAGGGGCCTGGTGCAGGTGCCGAAGTGACGGCATCCGGTGTATTCGCTGATATCATGAGTATCGGAAGTTATCTGGGTTAGTGTAATTTTGCACTCCTGCAGTGGCTGCTGCCAGAAAATATCCGGTTTGCTAAGACATATTCACAATTATATAACATGACCACACCAAACACCGGAGACTGGAAAAACGTTTTTTTTGTTGGAATAGGAGGGATAGGGATGAGTGCCATTGCCAGGTGGTTTCACGTCAATGGCTTCGATGTGGCCGGATATGACAAAACACCTACCGTCCTGACGCAGACCCTTCAGGAGGAGGGTATCCCGGTTTGTTTTGACGATGATACGAAGTGGATTCCTGATCATTTCAGGAAATCCCGGGAGGAGACGCTTGTTGTTTACACGCCTGCTATTCCTGCAGATCAAAGGCAGCTGGCCTGGTTCAGGGAGCAGGGCTATACTATTCAGAAGCGATCTCAGGTGTTGGGTTGGCTTACGGGCAATCTGAAGACCATCGGAGTCGCCGGCACTCATGGTAAGACGACCACATCTTCTATGGTAGCGCATATCCTGAAGCATGGCGGAGCCAATACCGCCGCTTTTTTGGGGGGCATCACCAGAAATTATGGGACCAATTTCCTGTTGAATGAGCCGGCTGAAAATCCGTCGGATATCGTATGTGTGGTAGAAGCCGACGAGTTTGACAGATCATTTCTTACGTTGTTTCCAGAGATAGGTATCGTGACTTCAACGGACGCCGATCATCTGGATATTTATGGCGCACACGACGCTCTTCTCGACTCATTCAGAAAGTTTGTGTCTCAGATCAGGCCGAATGGCGTATTGTTTTTAAGGAAAGGTCTGAGTATAGGAGACGCCGCATCAGCCTCTGTGTTCGAATATTCGCTGTCAGAGGGAAGCTACCATGCTTCAGGATTGCGTATCGAAGACGGTCGGTTCAAATTCACCATCGAAACTCCTTCGGGTCCTATTGACGGCATCGCTTTGATGATGCCTGGTTTTCATAATGTAGAGAACGCGGTGGCTGCTGCTGCCGCTGCGCAGTGGATAGGACTTACTCCATTGCAGATAAAAGAGGGGCTGAACAGCTACCAGGGAGTGAAGCGACGTTTTGAGCTTGTGCTTGAATCTCCCCGGGTTTTGATTGATGACTATGCACACCATCCGACAGAGATCAATGCCTTTCTTTCCGGCGTTAGGTCTTTATACCCCAACCGCCACATAACGGCTGTTTTTCAGCCGCACCTTTTTACACGGACCAGGGATTTTGCCCAGGGCTTTGCAGACAGTCTGTCTCAGGCGGACCGGCTGTTGTTGTTGGAAATTTATCCCGCAAGAGAAAAGCCTATAGACGGTGTAAATTCTTCCATGTTGCTTGAAATGATAAGTATTCCCGACAAACACCTGGTAAGCGATAGCGAGCTGATCAGTAAAATTAGAGGAATGGATACGGATATCATTGTAACGATCGGCGCAGGAGATATCGACAAACTGGTGTTGCCGCTCAGGGATGCGCTGAAATAGACGTTTGCGAATTATTTGCTGAACTCCTTTAAATTTTGACTCATGCTACGTAAATTTGGCTATTCACGAAAATGGATAAAAACAGCTTTATGGGGGCTGCTTTTGTTGTTAAGTGTAGGCATGGCTGAGCGAAAGTTGTACAATCAGCGTTTTGATAATCTGGTTGTCAAACTTGAAGGGGATAAGGATAAGCATTTTCTAAATGCTTCTGAAATAGAAAAACTGGCGACGGATAACGGGATCGATCCTGTAAAAGGAAGCCGGCTCGCCTCCGTGGATCTAAAGTTGATGGAAAGGAGAGTCCTTGAGAATAAACTGGTTTCCGAATGTTCTGCTTACAGTGATCTGAATGGAAATGTGGTTATCAGGGTATGGCAGCATCAGCCGCTGGTCAGGTGGATTCCCGTCTCCGAAGCAGAAGAGTGGCGTAGAAGTTCAGGCTTTTATATAAATACCAGGGGAGGTTTTATGCCTTTGTCTGCCAGCTATACAGCGAGGACGGTACTTGTGTCGGGCTCTTTTTTTACGCAGAGGAAAAGTCTGAATGATGAGCAGGGGGAGGCAGTTCTTGCTTTATTGAAGTTTATAGAAAAAGATGATTTCTGGAGGGCGCAGGTGATCGAGGTGAGGGTTTCCAGAGACGGGGAAGTCATCCTGTTTACAACCCTGGGCGACCAGCAAATCGAGTTCGGCCCTGCAGAGGGGATTGAATCTAAGTTGAATAAGTTGCGTGTGTTTTATCAGAAGGTCCTCAGAGAGGACTGGAACAGGTATACAAAGGTTAGCATCAAGTACAAGAATCAAGTTGTGTGTGAATAAAAACACTTTTCAATTATGGCAGAAAGCACAATCATGGTCGGTGTGGATTTGGGGAGTAGCAAGATAGCTGTGGTGGTAGCCGAGTATAAACCGCTGTCAAAAACAGGGAATCTTGAAATTCTTGGTTTCAGTGAGGCGAAGCTCCCCAACGAAGCCATCAAAAATGGTTTCGTAGAGAATTTTATGCAAGTGGGCAGCGCTGTAAAAATAGCGCTTGAATCCGCGTTAAACCTTTCTCCTGATATAGAGGTCGCCAAAATCAATGTCAGCTTCGGGGGGACGCATGTCATGGCTTCCGACCTGAACGACGGATCTATCCGTGCAACTTCCGCGACCAGCGAGGTGGTTACACAGCGTGATGTGGACCAGCTTATAAGTGATATTTATCTTTCCAAGAAGGAATCGCACAGGGAGATTATGCATGTTTTTCCCAAGCATTTCGTCGTAGATAACTCCAAGAGGGTGTGGCAGCCGGTGGGGCGCAGGGGCATTAAGCTGGGAGGGGATTTCGTGGTGGTGTCGGCGGATAGTCATTCTATACAGAATGCAGAGAAAAGTATTGAACTTGCCGATAGGGATATGTCCATTGACAAGATGATACTGGCACCTCTTGCCGCCGGTCTGGCTGTACTCGATGAGGAGGAAAAAAAGGCCGGTGTGGTTTTGGTTGACATTGGCGAGAGCACGACAGACATCGTTATTTACCAGGATGGTATTGTGAAGCATGTTTCCAGCATTCCTGTTGCCGGAAGACATATCACCATGGACTT
>CAZAVR010000106.1:0-10604 GCA_964488435.1 uncultured Cytophagales bacterium
GCTTTCGTGCAGATTGTCGGCGCAGATCTTAAAGTAGGTCAGAAAATGACGGTACCGGGAGAAGAAGGGCAGGCTCCGGGAACTGTGGTCAAACAGAATCCTGAAGAAGGCAGTAAAGTACGTACCGGTGATGTGATCGACATCTGGATCACCCCGGAAGATCCGACCAAAGGCTCCCAGGATCAGTTTTAGATCCCGGGTCATTCAATTATAAAACAAAAACTAATCATCCGGGCTTCATGCCAGGCCCTGAAACTTCCCCTGGAAAACTATGGATATCTCAGTATCAGAACTCAAAGAGCGTTTGGAAAATGGTGAGGAAATTAACCTTATCGATGTCAGAGAAAATTATGAATATGAAGAGGATAACCTGGGCGCTTATCTGATCCCATTGGGTGAACTCCCCGGCCGCCTGGATGAGCTCCAGGAGTTGAAGGAGCAGGAAGTACTTATCCACTGCCGATCCGGAGCCAGAAGTGAAAAAGCAAGAGCTTTCCTTGCCGCCAATGGCTTTACCAATGTAAGAAATGTCATCGGTGGCATCCTTGCCTACCGCGCGCTTGAAGAATCGGAGGACTAAACTATTTTAGACCTCATTGTCAATCAGAGGTTTAAAACCATCGCGAAATTTTTTAATACAAAATTTAAAATCCCATCATCTTCCAAGAGTAAAGTGGCCGGCTGATTTCCTTTGAATAGGAAACAGCCAGACTGCCATTTTGCGATAATGAAGCCTTATCCAAGGTGCGAACTCCATCTGGTTCTTACAACAAGAATTAAGAAAACAGACCGATGAAGCCCTACTCCGAATTTTCCGCTGAAGAACTCGCGATGGAGGGCCTCTTTATCCGATGGATACTGTCTCCCAACGACACCTCTATCGGCTCTTTCTGGGAAAAATGGCTGACCAGGCACCCGCAGATGACGCCGACCGTCAATGAAGCCAAGAACCTCGTTGAAATGGCCTCCAGATGGGACGGTGTCGTATTACCTGTCGACGAGAATGTTTCCCTCTGGGGGCGCATCAAAAACTCAATAGGGCAGCTGTCGGATCATGAACCCGCCGCATTTCCTGGAGAGGAGGTTCAGATCAAAAACCCGACCAACTTTCTGATCATTATCGCCATTCTTTTCCTTTTGAGTATCATTTCTTACTCGCTTTTTAAAGGTCTTGTCCATCTCACTGATCTCCCGGTACGTGCCCGGCATTCGCAGGTATCACCGACGCAAGAAGCCCCTGCCTCTGTCTTATGCACGTCTGCAGAACTTAGTGACGGCGCAATTCATTAGCCATATCATACTGAAAAGGTGGGAACCCGAATGCTCTCCTTCCTATTTTATTTAAATTACTTCTCAAAAAGGCAGGGAAAAAAGACATTTATTTCGTCATAGAATTAACGCCTGTACTCCCGCTTCCTGTTGCCTGCTGAACATCGCGGATCAGAGAGGCCAACTTAAGTTGCCCGGAGGGTACTTGCCAAACCGGATTAAACCATTCAAATAAACCATGGCCTTTCAAACAAAGACTAACCGGCGTACCTTCCTGAAAAACACCGGCCTCATGATCCCTGCTTTGCTCACATCAGACCTGTGGGCTGGTCCGCTTATCAAAAAAGGCAATATCAGGATAGGCTATTCCGCCATTACATGGGGAGGTAAGGATGCCCAGGCTATTGAGGACTTATCCCGGCTGGGCTTCAAAGGCATACAACTACGCGCCAATACCTTCGGCCCCTACAGAAACAAACCCTCCGAGCTTAAACAGCTCCTCGACAAACATCATCTTACACTGTGCATGTTTTCAAGCGGGAATGTTGAGATCGTTCCGGAGAAATTCCAAAGCACCATAGATACGCACGTCGCGCACGCCAGCTTCGTCAAAGTACTGGGCGGGAATGCTATACAACTGACCAACAGCGCCCGGCCCAAAGACAGAGCACCTTCCAGAGAGGAATTGGTCAGGCTGGCGACCGTTATGAATGAGATCGGGAAGCAGACAGCGGCCATGGGCATACAGGCCGTATACCACAACCACATGAACCAGCTTGGGGAAACCCCCGAAGAAGTGGATATCATTGTAAAAGCGATGGACACCCGATACGTTAAGCTGCTGCTCGACATTGCGCATTACAAGCAAGGCGGGGGAGAACCCGAAGAGGCTGTTATCAAATACAGGAAAGTACTCCACTCCCTTCATTTAAAAGACACCCAACCGGCTGACAACAAGAACGGTTATAAATTCGTAGAGCTGGGACAGGGAAGAGTAAACGTAGCGGCTGTATTTAAATCACTTGAAAAAATCAAGTTTGACGGTTGGGCAATTGTCGAACTTGATGGGGTGCCTGATCCCGACAAATCACCTTTCGTCTGTGCAGAAATCAATAAAAAATTTATCACCGAGACGCTAAAACACCCGCTCTGAAAATAACGAAAAGAAAAGCAGTAACACATAAATCAAAAAAAATCAAACCCCATGAAAAAATACCTGAGGATGCTTTTGCTCCTTATTACCGTTTCCTATGTTCAAATGGCGGTTGCTCAAAAAACCGACGCGGGATGGACACCGCTGTTTAACGGAAAAAATCTGACCGGCTGGAAACAGCTCAATGGAAAGGCAAAATATGAAGTGCAAAACGGCGCTATTGTGGGTACATCCGTGACTGACACGCCCAACTCTTTCCTGACTACCGAAAAGAATTATGGCGACTTCATTTTCGAGTGCGATGTATGGGTGGACAACCGGCTCAACTCCGGCATCCAATTCAGAAGCCTCTCCTCACCCGACTATCAGAACGGAAGAGTACACGGCTATCAATGTGAAATCGACCCCTCTGACCGTGCATGGTCGGGAGGTATTTATGATGAAGCGAGACGTGGCTGGCTTTATCCTCTTGAGCTGAACCCTGCCGGGAAAAGTGCATTCAAAAAGAATGAATGGAACCGCTACCGCATAGAGGCTATCGGCAATTCCATCCGCACCTTTATCAATGGCATCCCCGTGGCCCATCTGATTGATGACCTTACCCTCAGCGGATTCATTTGCCTTCAGGTACATTCTATCGGCTCCAAAGAAATGGAAGGCTCGCAGGTAAAATGGAAAAATATCAGGATAAAGACTTCCCAACTTACGCCTTCCCCGGCATCAGGCATCCGGATTGTCAATCTCATTCCTAACAACCTGTCTCCTGCCGAAGCGCAACAAAACTGGAAGCTTCTGTATGATGGCAAAAGCCCGGCAAACTGGCGTGCTTTCGGAGGTACAGACGCACCTCAGAAACGCTGGAATTTCGAGGATGGCACCATCACTGTGGCAAAATCTGACGGGTCTGAAACCGGTAACGATATTGTCACCAGAGAACTCTTTGGCCCGGCGTTTGAATTCCAGTTTGAGTTCAAGCTCTCTGAAGGAGCGAACAGCGGAGTAAAATATTTTGTAAATGAGAAATTGAATCCCGGAGGGAAATCGGGACTGGGATTGGAATACCAGGTACTGGACGATGAAAAACATCCCGATGCAAAAATGGGCGTGGTAGGAAACCGGACACTTGCCTCACTTTACGATCTCATCCCTTCGGAGAAAAAAAAACGGATCCGTCAAAAAAATAGGTGAGTGGAACCGGGCAAGGCTTGTCGTACACAAAAACGGTTTGGTAGAGCATTACCTGAACGGATTTAAAGTCGTGGAGTACACCAAAGGCTCAAATATTTATAAAGCGTTGGTAGCCCGATCTAAATTTGCCAAAATCGAAGGATTTGCGGAAGTAGAAAAGGGCAACCTGCTGCTTCAGGATCACGGCGATCAGGTTTCCTACCGAAGCCTGAAAATAAGGGCTCTGGAATAGCCTTATTGTTTATTTATTTAGTATGCAATAAGGGTAATACCCAGAAAAACAGTCATTGTATTCAAAGAGTATCAGCAGCAATCATAATCAAACCTAACCTTTTTTGAGATGACCAACAGAAGGGATTTCATAAAAAAAGCAGCGTTGGCTTCCGCGGGACTCGCGTGGGGAGGTGCTCAATCCGTGAGCGCAGAAAGCTACCGGCGTATCATCGGCTCAAACGATCGTGTGCGGGTGGGGATCGTTGGTTTTTCTGACCGGTTTCGGTCTTCTCTGGCCCCCAGCTTTTCTCAACATGCCAAAGAACTCAACTTCGAGTTCATGGGCGTATCCGACATCTGGAACCGTCGCCGTGACGAGGCCGAACAATTCATGACTGCAAAGGGATGGGCGGCCCCCGGATTCGTAAAAGCCCGCAATAATGAAGAATTGCTTTCCCGCAAAGACATTGACGCTGTCATTATCAGTACAGCCGATTTCCAGCATGCCCTGCATTGTGTGGAAGCCGTCAAAGCCGGGAAAGATGTATATGTTGAAAAACCCTTCGCTGAGTCGCTTGAGGATGCCAAACTTGCTGTGAAGACAGTCGAGGCATCTAAGCAGATCGTACAGGTGGGTTCTCAAAGAAGAAGTGCCCCCAATTACTGGGCTGCCTACGATTTTATCAAATCCGGCAAATTCGGCGATATCACCACAGTTGAAATGACCTGGAACGTCAATCAGCCCGGGAGGTGGAGACGTCCTGAACTGGTTAAAGAAATAAGAAAAGAAGATACCGACTGGAACCGCTTTCTTATGAATCGTCCGAAAGTCGCCTGGGATCCCCGTATTTATCTCGAGTTCCGTTTGTTCTACCCCTATTCCACGGGGATAGCAGGCCAGTGGATGGCGCACCAGATTGACACGGTGCACTGGTTCTCAGGGCTTGAGGCTCCAAGGAGTGTAGTGGCCAACGGAGGCGTCTACGTGTGGAAAGACGGGCGTACGAATGCCGATACCTTCACTGCGGTGTTCGACTACGGTCCTTTCGATAACAAAGACAAAGGCTTCCAGGTAATTTACTCTTCCAGATTCCACAATTCTGCGGGCGATGTGAAAGAATACTATTACTCCAATGGAGGTATGATCAACCTTGATACCAACAAAGTGACACCAACCGGCGGATTGGAGGAGAAAAATGCCAAAGGCATGGGGCTCAAAGCCAATCTTTTGCCGGAAATGTCTCTGAAGTCGGGGGACCGGGTAGCAACAGATGCCAACACGGGAACTGATAATATGACTTCCCTGCACATGCGGAACTGGATGGATTGTGTGCGAAGCCGCAAAGAGGCTAATGCCCCTGCCAGAGCGGGCTTCAACCATTCTATTGCCAATATTATGGCTACAGAAGCAATGCGTACAGGCAAGAAAGTTACCTGGGATCCTAAAAAATCATCGATAATACTCAGCTGATTTTAAAAGTCTGAACTCGGCGATGAAGGACCGGGAGACTCGTCTTCCCATCCTCTCATCGCCGATTGTTTTAACCAATCATAGGTGTTAAACGGCAGCGGAAGACCTTCAGGAGTAAGCTTTAGAAACATGAGGTGAAGATGCGTGGGAGACCGGTCACGACGTGCATTGAAACCAGTCCTGCCTACTTCGCCGATTTTCTGCCCGGCAAATACCCATTGCCCCGGCTCAACAGTTATGCAACTGTTGTGAGCATAATAGAAAAGTCCGTCGAGGCACGGGTCGTAGATCCAGACAAAATTCCCTCCCCTTCTCAGGGTGTCGCTCTCCCAGTCCGATTCTACGCTCAAAACAAGCCCGTGGGTAAACGCCAATACATCAACAGGCAAACATTTGACGTCATCTATATTATCATGATCCCGATCTTTGATAAAAAGATCATGCGCCGGATGACTTCCCCTCACCCTGTTGTCAAACAGATCGAACCCCTTAGGCCTGTATCCCCTCCCTCTTCCTCCGACCGATGCCACTGCTGTGTATCCCCGAAGCGGGTAAATAAAATAAGTGGAATCTACGATGGTCTCACATGAGACACCATCCTTAAAAGAGGCCCTTATATCTGCTATCAGATGTTGAAAAACAAGAGAGGCCGAATCAGGAGAGATCAATTCCCCGGCTATGTCAGCATACAGCTTGTCGAAACGCACGGAATAGCTCAGCCTTGTCTCATCAGCCGGCCTGGTATGAGCTGACTTTGGCGTCAGGCTACTGGACAAGATCCAAAAAAGAATGACTATTAAATTCGCTGATCCATTACGGATACTTATGAAACATTCTCGCATAACTCCCGACAAATTGCTCAACAAAATTGGGCATTTTTTCTAACTTTAACGGGCTGAATATCAAAAACTACAATTTTAGTCCTGATAGAAAAACGCATGCAAACAAAAATAATTTTAACCTTTTAATCAATTACCTATGCAATACCGCAGATTTGGCAGGAGTGGCTGGGAGATGAGCGAAATTGGCTATGGGATGTGGGGGCTGGCCGGCTGGACCGGTTCAGATATTATGGAAATAGAGCGGTCACTCGACCTGGCCGTTGAATTGGGCTGTAATTTCTTCGACACCGCATGGGCCTATGGCGATGGAAAAAGTGAGCAGATACTCGGAGAGCTTTTCAGAAGGTTCCCGCAACGATCACTTTACGCAGCCAGTAAAATCCCGCCGAAGAATCGTCTTTGGCCGGCAGATGCCCGCTCATTGGTACGGGATGTTTTTCCTGCCGACTACATTGTAGAATACACGGAGAAAAGCCTTTCGAATCTAAAACTGGAAACCATTCATCTCCTTCAGTTCCACGTCTGGGATGACTCATGGGCAAACCAGGACGAATGGAAAAAAGCGATAGAACAGCTCACAGCCGAAGGGAAAGTGCAGCGTTGGGGAATCAGTGTAAACCGCTGGGAACCGGATAACTCCCTGAAGACGCTGGAGACAGGACTTATTGATGCCGTGCAGGTCATCTACAATATCTTTGATCAGGCTCCTGAAGATCATCTGTTCCCCCTGTGTA
Source organism: uncultured Cytophagales bacterium (assembly GCA_964488435.1). Lineage (GTDB taxonomy): Bacteria > Bacteroidota > Bacteroidia > Cytophagales > Spirosomataceae > JBEBSO01. The sequence continues at coordinate 6,871 of CAZAVR010000106.1, forward strand.
AAAAGCATGATATCGGGGTGATAGCGCGGGTTCCCTTTGACGAAGGAACGCTCACGGGTACGCTTACCAAAGAAACTGTGTTCCCTCCCAACGACTGGCGTTCCACCTATTTCGTCCCCGAGAACCTATCAGCCAGCGTAGACAGGGCTGAGGCCATCAAGTCGATTCTTCCTGAAAATACTTCGCTGGCGGATACAGCTTTACGGTTTATTCTGGATAGCCCTGAAGTGCACACCACCATTCCGGGCATGCGAAAAATAAGTCACGTAGCGGCAAATATTTCTGCCAGTGATGGCAAAAAACTTGACATTTCCCTGGCGGAAGCACTGAAGAAGCATCGCTGGGACAGAAAACCTACCAAGTGGTCTTCCTGAGAAGTAAAAGAGCTGCCGATGGTAGCTCTTTTACTTGAAACCAAATTTAATTTTACAAATTCACGATAATAGCCTCACACAACATCAGCATAGGTATTTTACAGACTATTATTCCGTAGTACATAAAAAATCATCCAAAATATAAAACAATATTTGGAATTGCATTTAATCAATAAAAATACTCCACCGGCCCATTGAAACGACCGGCGCCTAGTTATTCAATTTAACAAACCCGCCGTCGATAAGGTAATCCGCACCGGTAATAAAACCAGCCTCGTCTGAACAGAGATACAAGGCGAGTCCGGCAATCTCTGAGGGCTTTGCCATTCTTCCTATAGGCTGGGTTTTCGAAAGCTTTTCAAACATTTCCTTTTCATTACCAGGATAATTTTTCGCGATAAAACCATCCACGAAAGGCGTATGAACCCTCGCCGGTGAAATACTGTTGCAACGTATGTTGTCGGCCAGATAGTCTTTGGCAACAGATATAGTCATAGTGAATATGGCCCCCTTGGTAGTGGAATAGGCAAAACGATCCGGAAGACCTACTGTAGCCGCTATAGAAGCCGTATTCAGAATCACTCCGCCACCAGCAGCCTGCATGTGTGGAATTACGGCGAACAAACAGTTGTACGGCCCTTTTATGTTCACGTTAACCACCCTGTCAAAATCACTTTCTTCCGTGGTGTGTGCTTTCCCAACATGGGCTATACCGGCATTATTAACCAGGATATCAATTTTTCCACGGGCTGCGATATCGTTGACCACTTTTACCACGTCTGCCTGAACAGCAACATTTACCACATGTGCCTCAGCTTTGCCGCCTGCATTTCTGATTTTTTCAACAGCTTCATCAGCGGATTCCTGATTCAGTTCCAGTATATGAACGTGAGCGCCCTGGGCGGCGAACAACTCCGACATGGCCAGTCCGATTCCACTTGCTCCACCTGTAATCAGCGCTGTTTTATTATCTAAACGAAACATCTTTGATATATTTAACGTATTTCCAATTAAATGACCTGCCGCAAAAGTAAGTAGGGTTTTATCTGTTTCATAACAAATTGACTAACATTTCGTTTAAAAAAATATGAAAAGATTAACAAAACTCACACTTCTTACCGGCTTGGTCTTTATGCTTTCCGGCTGTAAAGGCGACAAAGCTCCCATTGATGTCCCGGAGGGGGAGGAAGAAACAGTTAAGCTGATTTCACAAGAAGCTTTTCCCGCTCTCACTTTCAGCCGTCCCATAGATTTCGTTGCCGCAAATGACGGGAGCAACCGCATTTTTATTGCAGAGCAGGCAGGCACCATCCGGATGTTTACAAATGACGAAAAAGCAACGACATCTTCTCCTTTTCTCGATATAAGCAGCAAAGTAAGCTATGGCGGGGAACGTGGGCTTCTCGGCCTCGCTTTACATCCTGACTTTAAAAACAACGGGTTCTTCTTTATCAACTATACCAGAGGCAGCCCTATGGAGACGGTCATTTCCAGGTTTAAAGCCACAGGCAATACCGCCGACCCGGCCAGCGAAGAAGTTATTCTTACCTATCCCCAGCCCCAGTCCAATCATAATGGCGGCGGGCTTCTGTTTGGGAAGGACGGATTCCTCTATATCGCCTCGGGCGACGGCGGAGGTGGAGGCGATCCCCAGAATTATGCCCAGAACCTCTCCTCCCTGCTTGGAAAAATCTTACGCATCGACATCAATAGCACCGAAAAAGGAAAATACGGCATACCTGCGGATAATCCTTTCAGGAACAATTCACAAAGTTACAGAGAAGAAATTTACGCCTATGGGCTACGCAATCCCTGGCGCATCAGCTTCGATGAAGTGTCAGGGCAGATTTGGGCAGGTGATGTAGGACAAAATGCAAAAGAGGAGATTGACATCATTGTCAAAGGGGGAAATTACGGCTGGAGAAAAAAAGAAGGAAAAAACTGTTACAATCCTGCCTCTAATTGTGAAGAAGACGGGTTTATTGCACCTGTATGGGATTATGGCAGAGGGGATGGAGATGTGTCCGTAACCGGGGGATTTGTATACCGCGGCAAAAACCTGCCTTCACTCACGGGAAAATATATTTACGGGGACTATGCGAGTGGTCGTATATGGGCGCTTCACATCAGAGAAGACAAGTCTGTGACCCATACGCTCCTTATCGAAAAAGGGGGAAATATCTCGTCCTTTGGAATTGATGCGAACAAAGAATTATACTTTTGCCAGCACAATACCGGAAAAATAATGAAGCTGACAGTCGCTAAATAATAGACTGAAGATCTTCCAGCAACAATGAATATCACCGAAACGCTGTCAAAGACCCTCTCAGAGGGCGATTTCACCCTACTCACTACCCGGATTGAGCATGACCCCGAACGACTTCATGAACTCGTCAGCTTGTTTCTTTCTGCGGAGCCTCATCTGGTTCAGAAAGCTTCATGGGTGATGATGAACCTCACAGGCCGCGCTCCCGCCCTATTAGAAAAATACATGAACACACTCATGGCGGAGCTCAAGTCAGAAAAAACCAGCGGCACCGTCAAACGGAATATTGTGCGGCTAATGCAGCAGGTTAGCCTCCCTGAAGCGATTCACGCGGATCTTCTCGACACCTGTTTCAGGTTTCTTTCGGACAGAAACGAAGCCATCGCCGTAAAAGCCTTTTCCATGACCGTACTGAGACGTCTGGCAGAAATCTATCCCGAGATCAGCACGGAATTAAAACTGGTTATTGAAGATGGCCTGCGGCAAAACCCTTCGCCAGGTTACCGGAGCCGGGGGCTGAAGACACTCCGGTCACTGCAATAACGTGGAGGCCGGGATCAGGCCACTTACGCCATTACGATGTCGGCCCTCTTACAACAGGCACATCCGCTTCAGGAACGCTTTGTATCGCGGTCAACCACGTCCTCACAGCCTGTCCGATCTGGCTGACCGTAATACAAAGCATGGCATAAAGTACACGAGCCCCTTTGGTGTACCAGGCTAAAAGTGCAGAAAATAAATCCTACACAGGGAATAGCGTTTCATTCAAAATTTACAGAGAAACACCGCGCTTCCATGGAATGAAATCGTCCTGACCAAGTTGTTGAGCTTTCGTCAACACTTCGCCACTGGATATCTTTATCACAAGTTCGAGAAGATCGTCGGCATTTTGCTGCAACGACTGCTCTCCGGACACCACCGGACCGCAGTCGAAATCAATAACGTCAGGCATACGTTTAGCCAGGGCTGTGTTGGTGGCCACTTTGGCTACAGGGCATATCGGATTCCCCGTAGGCGTGCCCAGGCCCGTAGTAAACAATATAATATTCGCTCCCGCAGCCACTTTACCCGTGGTAGCTTCCACATCATTACCC